>JBEKGT010000062.1:0-9540 GCA_050012655.1 Gemmatimonadales bacterium
AGGGGTGCCCGGTGGGCGTGAACGTCCGCGCGTTCGTGGACCTCGTCGTCGCCGGCGACTACCTCGGCGCCGCGGCGAAGATCCGGGAGGCGAACGTCCTCCCCGCCGTCACCGGCCGCGTCTGCCCACAGGAGCACGCCTGCGAAGGCGTCTGCATCCTCAACGCCAGGGTCCCACCCCTCGCCATCGGGCACCTCGAGCGGTTCGTGGCCGACTACGAGCGGAAGTCCAACAGCATCGGCCTCCCGCCCATCGCGCCCCCCACGGGCAAGAAGGTCGCCATCGTGGGGAGCGGCCCAGCTGGCCTCGCCTGCGCCGGGGACCTGATCCAGAAGGGCCACGCCGTCACCGTCTTCGAGGCGCTACATGAGATCGGCGGCGTGCTCGTCTACGGCATCCCGGCGTTCCGCCTCCCGAGGGACATTGTCCGCAACGAGGTGGACAACCTGCGGAAGATGGGGGTGGTCTTTGAGACCAACGTCGTCGTCGGCAAGACGGTGACGGTCGACGAGCTGTTTGCGGAGGGCTTCGGTGCGGTGTTCGTGGCCACCGGCGCGGGGCTCCCCAACTTCCTCGGCGTGCCCGGCGAGCACCTCAACGGCGTTTACTCGGCGAACGAGTGGCTGACGCGCGTGAACCTGATGAACGCGCGGAACTTCCCCGAGTACGACGAGCCGACCTTCGACTGCCGCGGCAAGGACGTGGCGGTGGTGGGCGGCGGGAACACCGCGCTCGACGGCATCCGCACCTCGCTGCGCCTTGGTGCCCGCAAGGCCTACCTCATCTACCGTCGCTCGGAGAAGGAAATGCCGGCGCGGGTCGAGGAGGTGCGGCACGCCAAGGAGGAGGGCGTCGAGCTGCACATGCTCACCAACCCCGTCGAGTTCCTCGGCGACGACAAGGGGAACCTCGTCGCGGCACGGTGCGTGAAGATGACCCTCGGCGAGCCCGACGCCTCGGGGCGCCGGCGCCCGATTCCGCTCCCCGGCTCCCAGTACGACATCCCCCTCTCGATGGTCGTCATTGCGGCCGGGACGTCGGCCAACCCGATCGTCCAGGCCAGCACGCCCGACCTCAAGACGCGGGAGAAGGGTTACATCGTGGCGGATGCCGAGTCGCTGAAGACCTCGAAGCCCGGCGTTTTCGCCGGCGGAGACATCGTCACTGGCGGCGCGACCGTGATCCTCGCGATGGGCGCGGGACGCAAGGCGGCGAAAGGGATACACGAGTACCTGACGACCGGAGAGTGGGAGAGTAACTGACAGGGCGTCAGTTGCCGGACGCCAAGACGTAACGGAACAATGGACAGGGGGCGGGCTCCGAGGAGTCCGCCCCCTGTCGCCTGGCACCTACCTGCCCTCTTGGCGTCTGGCCCGTGACTTCTGCCCCTTGGCGTCTGGGACCTGGTTACTTGTCCATCACCGGCGCCGTCAGTCCCTCCACCGATCGCGTCTCCCCCGGCCGCAGGTCGAGCACGACGATCTCGTTCGGCCCGGGCCGCAGCCACGGCCCCGGCAGGTAGAGCGTGTGCTGCGGGCCGACGCTCCAGAAGCGGCCGAGGTTGTGGCCGTTCACCCACACGACGCCCTTCCCCCAGCCGCGCAGGTCGAGCCAGGTGTCGCCCACGTCGCGCAGGGTGAAGGTGCCGCGGAAGAACGTCGGGCCGGTCTCAGCGGTGGCCAGAGCGGTTGCGGCCGCCGCGCCGAGCGCCGCCGGACCGAGGCGGACCCCGCCGAGGGGCTCGAGCGGCAACGGGTACATCTCCCACCCGTTCACCGCGCGCCCCGCGAACGTCACCGTGCCTGTGAGGCCTTTCCAGTCGCGCACCAGCTCGCGGCCGAAGTTGATGCGGCCGGTGTTCTCCACCAGGACGTCCAGCGTGCCCCCCTCCGCCGGCACGTCGAGCGCCAGCGAGTCCTGGCGCAGGCGGCGGTCGAGCGTGCTCACGACGTGGCCACCCAGCGTAACCACGGCGTAATCACGCAGCCCGCCGAGCACCAGTGTCCCGTGCGCGGGGCCCGCAAGGTGCGTCCGGTAGAGGACGTAGCCGAAGTCCACGCCGAGCGACTCGAAGGTCCGTGGTTGGTCGGCATGCACCGGCGCACCGAGGAGGCCCGACGCGGCGAGCGGCACCGCCCGGCCGAGCGTGAAGCGCGGGATGGCGATGACGGGAGCGGCCGCCGGCGGCTCGGGGAGCGCCACCCCGGGGCTGTGGCGCGCGATGACCTCGCGGAACAACGCGAACTTCCGCGAGGGCCGGCCCCCTTCGTCGAGGGCGGCGTCGTAGTCGTAGCTGGTAGTCTGCGGGCGGTAGCCATCGCGCCGGTCGTAGTTGGCGCCGTTCAGGAGGCCGAACGTCGTCCCGCCGTGAAACATGTAGAAGCTCACCGAGTACCCGCGGCCCAGCATCGCATCCAGCTCCCGCGCCTCGGCGGTCGCGTCGGTGGTATTGTGCCGCTCCCCCCACTGGTCGAACCAACCCGCCCACCACTCCCCCGCCATCAGCGGACCCGTGGGCCGGAAGCGCCGGAGCCGCGCGAACGCGGTGTCGGCGTCGCCCGGGCCGAAGTTCACCACCGCCTGCACGCCGGAAAGCGTGCCTCCGGCGAACTGGTCGGGCCCGTCGGCGGTGTAGAGGAGCACCTCGCCGAGCCCCGCGTGGGCGATCGCGGTCTGGATCCGGCGCATGTAGACCGAATCGCCGCCGAACGAGCCGTACTCATTCTCCACCTGGACGGCGATGATCGGCCCGCCCCGCGAGAACTGGAGCGGCGCCAGCTCGCGCCCCAGGCGGTCGAGGTACCGTCCCGCGGCGGCGAGGAAGCGCTCGTCACGGCTCCGCACGACGAGCGTGGTGTCGGCGAAGAGCCACGAGGGCAGGCCGCCGAGGTCCCACTCCGAACAGACGTAGGGCCCCGGCCGCAGGATGACGTGGAGGCCTTCCTCCTGCGCGGTCCGCACGAAGGCGGCGACGTCGAGATTGCCGCGGAAGTCGAAGTGCCCGGGGCGCCGCTCGTGGAGGTCCCAGAACACGTAGGTGGTGATGGCGTTGAGCCCCATCGCGCGTGCCATCCGCATCCGGGCGCGCCAGTACGCCCGCGGGATGCGCGGGTAGTGCATCTCGCCGGCGATGATCCGGAAGGGGAGGCCGTCGAGGAGGAACGCCGAGTCGTTCGTGGCGACCGTGTGCGGGCGCCCGGGGGCGGCGCGGCCCCGGGCGGGCGGCGCCGTGGGCGCGGCCGGGCGCGCCACGCGCGCGGGCGCCTGCGCGAGGGAGGCGGCGGGCGCGGCGATCGCCGCGCTGGCGGTGGCGAGGAGGCAAACGAAGCGCGTGTTCATCCGACCAAGATGACGCGGGGGCGCCCCCTTCCGGAAGCGCCCCCTCTTGGCGTCCAGGCGTCAGGCTACTGCGGTGCTGCTCTTAGAACGGCCTGCGCTGCTGCCCCGCCGGCACTGGCGGCTTCCGCGGAATCATCTCGTCGCGGTTGGCGAACTCGTACACGTTCCACGCCACCACCGCCGCGATCTGGTGCAGGTCGTCCGAGACGACCCGCTCCATCGTGTCGCCGTTGGAGTGGTGGGTGCGGAAGCCGTACTCCAGCGGGTCCTGGATGTACTGGAAGCCCGGCACTCCGGCGGCGTCGAACGAGAGGTGGTCGGTGCCGCCGGTGTACTGGTGGCGCACCGCCATCACTCCCACGTCGCGGAACGGGAAGAGGACCTGCTCGAAGATCGGGTCCACGGCCGCGTTCATCTGGTCGTAGACGCCCCGGAGCCGGCCGCCGCCGTTGTCCACGTTGAGGTAGACCGAGATCCTCGGCAGCAGGTCGGGGTGCATCCGGACCCAGGCGCGCGACCCGAGCAGCCCCTGTTCCTCCCCCGTCCACAGACCGACGCGCACGGTGCGGCGGAGCGGGAGGTTGAGCGCCTTGAGGATGCGCACCGCTTCCATCATCACGGCGACGCCCACGCCGTTGTCGGACGTGCCGGTGCCGGCCTGCCAGCTGTCCATGTGGCCGCCGAGCATCACGAACTCGTTGGCCTTGTCGGTGCCGGGGATGTCGCCGAGGGTGTTGTAGGCGTGGCGGTCGGTGTCCACGAACCGGTTCTGGACGTTGAGCTCGAGGCGGACCGGGACGCCGCGCTTGATGTTGCGCCAGATCTGCCCGTAGTGCTCGAGCGACACGAGGAGTTGCACGCTCGGCTCGTAGACGCTGTCGCGCGCCAGGCGTCCGTCGAGGTGCCCGCCGGTGACGAGGATGCCGTACTGCCAGGGCGAGGGGGTCAGGATGGCCACCGGCCCCTGGGCGCGGAGCCACGCCGCGAGCCGCGGCTGGAGTGCGCGCATCCGCTGGAACTGCGCCATCTGATCGGCGTTCGGCTGCGGCCGCTCGCGCGGGGGCGCCGGCGGCGCGAACAGCGAGTCGAGCGCGAGGCGGCGCGGACTCAGGTTGAACTCGGGGGCGGCGGCGGGCGGCGCCTGCCACATCACGCACGCGCCCCGGATCTTGCCGTCGTACTGCGCGAAGTCGGCCGTGTCGGCGAGGGTCAGCAGCATCACGTTGCACGTCACCGTCGCCGGGCGGCCGTGCGCGTCGTGCGTGCTCCCGCTCCACGCCTGCGGCGTCGCGGTGAGGGGCTGCACGAACGGCGTGAGGATGCGCGCCTCGTACGTGACCCGCTCCCAGCCGCGCCCGAAGAGCGAGTCCCACGGCTCGACGACGACGTTCGTGAGGCCGAACTCGCGCAGCTTCTGCGCGGTCCAGTCGTTGGCCTGGCGCAGCTGCGGCGAACCGGTGAGCCTCGGACCGATCACGTCACTCAGGTAGCCGAGGATCGAGTCGACCTGGGGGTGGTTGAAAGCCTCGTCGCGGATGCGCTGGACCACCGAGAGGTCCACGCGCTCCTGCGTCACCTGGGCTGCGGCGGGGAGGGCGAGCGCGGCGAGGAACGCGGCGGCCGCCAGCGGACGGATCATCCTCATTGCGTGCACTCCGGTCTGGTTGGACGGCCGGCGGGGCGCCGGCCGGGTGGGGCCAACGTGTTTCCTACCTTACGCGCCGCCGCCCGCAGGCGTTGCAGCCAGGTGGGGGCGGGCCGCGCGCGGCGATGCAAGTCACGCGCCGCCGCAGCCGGAAGGGCCGCCGGCCGCGCGGGGCATTGCCGACGCGGCGGGCGCGCGACAGACTAGCAGGATGGACCGACGCTCTTTCGTGGCCACCGGCCTCGCGACCGGCGCGGCGGCGGGCAGACTCACCGCCCACCCCGTCCACTCCGGCTTACCGCTCACCGCGGACCGCTCACCGGCGTCCGCCACCGCGGACCCCCAGGGCTCCTTCGAGCTCGAGGAACTCACCGTCGCCCAGCTTCAGGAGGGGATGCGCACCGGCCGCTGGACCGCCCGCGCCCTCGCGGAGCAGTACCTGGCGCGGATCGAGGCCCTCGACCGCCGCGGCCCCGGCCTCGGCGCCATCCTCGAGCAGAACCCCGACGCGCTGTCCATCGCCGACCAGATGGACGCGGAGCGGCGCTCGCGCGGCCCGCGCGGGCCCCTGCACGGCATCCCGGTGCTGATCAAGGACAACATCGACACCGCCGACCGGATGCACACCAGCGCCGGCTCCCTCGCGCTCGCGACCTCCATCGCGCTCCGCGACTCGGGGGTGGCCGCGCGGCTGCGGGCGGCGGGCGCCGTCATCCTCGCCAAGACCAACCTCTCCGAGTGGGCCAACTTCCGCGGCCGGCGCTCCATCAGCGGGTGGAGCGGGCGCGGGGGACAGTGCCGCAATCCCTACGTCCTCGACCGCACCCCGTCGGGCTCGAGCAGCGGCTCGGGGTGCGGCGTGGCCGCCAACCTCTGCGCCATCGCCGTGGGCACCGAGACCGACGGCTCCATCACCTCGCCCGGCTCCCTCTGCGGCATCGTCGGGATCAAGCCCACCGTCGGGCTGGTGAGTCGCGCGGGGATCATCCCCATCTCGCACACGCAGGACACCGCGGGCCCGATGGCGCGCTGCGTCGCCGACGCCGCCGCGCTCCTCACCATCCTCGCGGGCGCCGACGCGCGCGACAGCGCCACCCGAGGCGCCGCGCCGCACGCCGTGGACTTCACCCGCGCCCTCGACGCCGACGGCCTGCGGGGGATGCGCCTCGGCATCGCCCGCAAGCGCTACGCCGGCGTGCACCGCGGCGTGGACGCGCTCTTCGACGCCGCCCTCGCGGTGCTGCGCGAGCGCGGCGCCATCCTCGTGGACAACGTGGACCTCACCACCGAGGACAAGCTCGGCGACGCCGAGAACACCGTCCTGACGTACGAGTTCAAGGCCGACCTCAACGCCTACCTGGCAACCTTCGGCCCGAACGCGCCGATGAAGACCCTCGCCGACCTCATCGCCTTCAACGAGCAGAACAAGGACCGCGAGCTGCAGTTCTTCGGGCAGGAGACGATGATCCGCGCCCAGGCGAAGGCCGCCCTCAACACGCCGGAGTACCATGGCGCGCTGGTGCGCTGCCGGCGCTTCTCCCGCACCGACGGCATCGACTTCGTGATGGCGCGCTACCGTCTCGACGCCCTCATTTGCCCCACCTCGACCCCCGCCCGCGCCGTGGACTTCGTGAACGGCGACGGCGGCGGCGGGGTCGACTGCACCACCCCCGCGGCGGTGGCGGGATACCCCCACCTCACCGTGCCGATGGGGTACGTGATGGGGCTGCCGGTGGGGCTCTCGTTCTTCGGGAAAGCATGGAGCGAGGCGGTGCTCATCAGGGCGGCGTACGGCTACGAGCAGGCGACGCGCCTGCGCCGCCCGCCGCGGTTCCTGCCGACGGTCTGGCCGGCGTAGGGCAAGGGCGCGCACGAAGGACGGCGCACAACAGCGGCACCCGAGGGCGCGAGGAACGGGGTTGGCGGGGGCGATGCCCGACTCTGCGAGCGCAGCGAACAGCCGGAGGGCGTCGCCCCCGCCGGCCCCGCGACGACGCGCCCCGGGCGGACCAACGCTGACGGCCGACGGCTTCCCCGTTACTTTCCCGCCCTATGCCGAGCTACCAGTACATCTTCCAGACCCAGCGCCTCGGGAAGGTCGTGCCCCCGAGCCGGCACGTCCTCAAGGACATCTCCCTCTCGTTCTTCCCCGACGCCAAGATCGGCGTCATCGGGTCGAACGGCGCGGGGAAGAGCTCCCTGTTGCGGATCTTCGCCGGCGTGGACCACGACTTCATCGGCGACGCGCGCCCCGCCGAGGGGATCCGTATCGGCTTCCTCGAGCAGGAGCCGAAGCTCGACCCGTCGAAGGACGTCCGCGGCAACGTCGAGGACGGCGTCGCGCAGGTCCGCGCCCTCCTCGACGAGTTCAACGCCATCAGCGCGAAATTTGCCGAGCCGATGCCGGACGAGGAGATGAACGCGCTGATGGAGCGGCAGGGCCAGGTCCAGGAGCGGATCGACCACGTCGGCGCCTGGGAGCTGGACCACCACATCGATATCGCGATGGACGCCCTGCGCTGCCCCCCCGGGGAGCAGGACGTCGCCACCCTCTCCGGCGGCGAGAGGCGGCGCGTGGCGCTCTGCCGCCTCCTCCTCTCGCAGCCCGACCTGCTGCTCCTCGACGAGCCCACCAACCACCTCGACGCCGAGTCGGTGGCGTGGCTCGAGCGGCACCTCGCCGAGTTCCCGGGGTGCGTCCTCGCCGTCACCCACGATCGCTACTTCCTGGACAACGTGGCCGGGTGGATCCTCGAGCTGGACCGCGGCGAGTTGATCCCGTGGAAGGGGAACTACTCGGGCTGGCTCGAGCAGAAGGCGAAGCGGCTCGCGATGGAGGAGAAGGCGGCCTCGGTGCGGCGGAAGACGCTGGAGCGGGAGCTGGAGTGGATCCGGATGGCGCCGCGCGCCCGGCAGGCCAAAGGGAAAGCGCGCCTCAACGCCTATGAGGAGCTGCTCAGCCAGGCCGACGAGCGCCGTGAGGACACCGCCGAGATCCTCATCCCGACGCCTGACCGCCTCGGCGACGAGGTCGTCGTGGCCGAGGGGCTGAAGAAGGGCTTCGGCGACCGCCTCCTCTTCGACAACCTCACGTTCCGGCTCCCGCGCGGCGGCATCGTCGGCGTCATCGGGCCGAACGGCGCGGGGAAGACCACGCTCTTCCGGATGCTCGTGGGACAGGAGAAGCCCGACGGCGGGAACCTGAAGATCGGCCAGACGGTGCACATCTCGTACGTGGACCAGTCGCGCGAGGCGCTCGACCCGAAGAAGACCGTCTTCCAGGAGATCAGCGGCGGCGAGGAGACCCTCGACTTCGGCAAGCGGCAGGTGAACGCGCGGGCCTACTGCGCGAGCTTCGGCTTCCGCGGCGCCGACCAGCAGAAGAGCGTGGCGAACCTCTCAGGGGGCGAGCGGAACCGCCTCCACCTCGCCAAGCTCCTCAAGACGGGCGGCAACCTGCTGCTGCTCGACGAACCGACCAACGACCTCGACGTGGACACGCTGCGCGCGCTCGAGGACGCGCTCCTCGCCTTCCCCGGGAGCGCGGTCGTCATCAGCCACGACCGCTGGTTCCTCGACCGCATCGCGACGCACATCCTGGCGTTCGAGAGCGACGGCCAGACCATGTTCTACGAGGGGAACTATCAGGATTACGCCGCGGACTATCACAGGCGGAAGGGTGCCGAGGCCGACCAGCCGCACCGGATCAAGTACCGGAAGCTGGTGCGGTAGCGCCTCGGCGCGCGTGGCGAGCCGGCCCCGCGCGTGGGCGACGCGACCTCAGTCCGGCCCGAACCGCTCCACCCGCAGCGTAGCGCGATAGGCGCCCGCGGGGATGGTGTCGGTGAAGAGCCGCGCGGGCGTCAGCGCGACGAGGGTGACGCGGTAGCTGCTGAAGATCACGCTGCGCGGATCCACCGTGGTGTTGAGATCGTACGGCACCGTGGGTCCCATTCCGAGCGCGAGGCCGATCCGCACCACCGCGTTCCCCGCCCAGGTGCATTCCACACCCAACGGACACCGTGAATCCTCGGTCACCGCCGCGAAGCTCACGTGGAACACGTCGCCCACGGGGAACGACTCGGCGCCCGGTGCGAGGGTGATCGTCGTGTCGGCGCCCGGCACCGCCGCGACCGGCGTGTCGTACCGGCAGCCGCCGGTGCTCGCCGCAGCCAGCAGCACGAGCGCCACGGCACTCGGTACAACGCTGCCGATTGTGCGGGCCAGGGACACGGCGGGCTCCTCGGAAGGGGCAACTCGACGCCGCGCGGCGAGCGCGGCTCTCCCTCCCACGACCCCCGGCGCGCCGCGGCCGTCACCGAACGCCAGAGCACCCCACCACGCCCCCCGACCGACGACCGCCTGGAGCCCAGGTCCCCGGCTGGCGTTGGGGATGGGGCCGAGCTATATGCTGCCGGGCCGAGATCAAGCGCGCGCACCGTCCGCGCGCAGCTGGAGGCGCACCCAATCCACCGGGTGCCGGACGGCATGCTGCCGAATTGTGGAGGTCGGCAATGATCTACTGTGAACCGAAGACCGATGAGACTCTCCTGGGT
>JBEKGT010000063.1:0-9523 GCA_050012655.1 Gemmatimonadales bacterium
CGCCGGCGTCCTGCCGCGTGATGGCGGCGTGGAAGCCGATCAGCGGGTTCACCTGCTCGACGGGGAAGTCGGTGCCGTTGGGGATCACGACGCCGGTATTGAGGAGGGAGCGCCAGGCGTAGGCGCCCTGCGCGCGGGTCCAGCCGATGCGGTTCATCGCCATCGGGGCGTCGCTCGCCTCGTGGCTCGTCTGCATCGAGGGGATCACGCCCAGCTGCGCGAACCGCGGGATGTCCTGGCGGTGGATGATCTGCGCGTGCTCGATGCGGAAGCGGTGGTCGGCGGTCGGCACCTCCCGCAGCGCCGCCTCGAACGCGTTGAGGACCTCGCGGTTGGCGCGGTCGCCGATGGCGTGCACGTTGAGCTGGAAGCCGCTGCGCAACGCCTGCACGGCCACGCTGTGGATGTAGTCGAGGGGTGTGGTGATGAGGCCGCGGTTGCCGGGTTCGTCGCTGTAGTCCTCGAGCATCGCGGCGCCGCGGGAGCCGAGGGCGCCGTCGGCCACCAGCTTGATGGCGCGGAGCCAGATGCGCCCCTCGTACAGCGCCTTCTGCGGCCCGCGGGCGAGATAGCGGCGGAGGTTGTTCGAGTCGCCCATGACCATCACGTAGTTGCGCAGGTTGTAGCGCCCTGCCCGGGCCAGCTCCTCGTAGATGTCGATGGTGCGCCCGCCCACGCCGGCGTCGTGGATGCCCGTCAGCCCCCAGCGGTTCGCTTCGGCCACGGCGGCCAGGATCGCGTCGCGCGTCTCGTCGTGGGACGGCGCGGGTACGGCGCGGAAGACCAGGTCCTCCGCGTCATCCACGAACACGCCGGTGGGGCTCCCGTCGGCGCTGCGCAGGATGCGGCCCCCGTCCGGGTCCCGCGTGGCCGCCGTGACGCGCGCCGCCTCCATGGCCCGGGCGTTGGCGAGGATCGCGTGGCCGTCCACCCGCGTGAGGACCACGGGGTTGTTCGGCACCGCGCGGCTCAGGGCGTCGTGGGTCGGGAAGCGGGTCTCGGGCCAGTTCATCTGGTTCCAGCCGCGGCCCTGGACCCACTCCCCGGGCCGCGCCTGCGCTGCGCGGGCGAGGACGCGCTGGACGACCTCCTCGTACGACGTGGTCCCCGTGAGGTCCACCTCGCGCAGCGCCGTGCCGAGCCCGAGGAGATGGGCGTGCGCGTCGGTGATCCCGTTGACGACGGTGAGGCCGCCGAGGTCGAGCACGCGGGTCGCGGGGCCTCGGAGCGCAAGAGCTTCGCGGGTGCTGCCCACGAAGACGACGCGGTCGCCGCGCACGGCGAACGCCTGTGCCTCGGGGTGGGCGGCGTCGGAGGTGTGGACCCGCGCGTTCGTGACCAGCAGGTCGGCCGGCTGGGTCGGCGCCGGCGGCGCCTGCGCAGCGAGCGGTGCGGCACAGAGGGTGGCGGCGAGGACGGCGGACGCAAAACGGAGTGCCATCGGGCGGCTCACTTCCCCCGGGGAGTCCGGGGCGAGGACGTGCGGGGCGGCGCGAGGTGACAGCGGTCACGCCGGGATGGGAGCGCTCCAAGGTAGTTTCAAGCGGGTACGCGCCGGAAGAGCGTGCGCCCCGGCCACACCTCGGGGGGCCCGGGTTCGACGGCCACGCCCAGGTGAGCTATCTTACACAAGTGACTATGAGACCCGCTCGATCGCACCTCGTCGCCGTGCTGGTTGCCGCCGCGGCCGCCACCGGCTGCTCCAAGGACACGACGTCTCCCGGCCTGGCCCTGACGCTCTCCGCGACGCGCCGCACGGTCTCGTTCCGCGAGGACAGCCTTCGTCTCACCACCGACTCGGTCGCCGTCGGCATCACCGGCACGGGCGCCGGGACCGCGGGCTGGGTCGCCACGCACGGCGGCGGTACCTGGCTGACGTTGACCTCCGCGCAGGGCACGGGCAACGGCATGCTCCGGTGGGCTCGGGACACGACGGGGCTGACCGACAGCGTCTACGTGGATACCATCACCGTCACGCTGCAGGTGCCGGGCGGCGCCGCGGTACGGCTCGTGGACTCCCTGATCGTCCGTGGCGCTCCCGCGCAGTACATCTCCGTGCGCCGGGCGTGGCTACCCGGGGAGCGCGACGCCACCGCGGCCTACGTCCTCGCCGCGCGGGCCTGGGACGATTTCTCCGACCTCGCGCCCGCCGCCTTCGCGACGTGGGACTCCACGACGGACATCATCCTGAATCCGCTCTGGAACCCGGCGGGTGCGGCGCCGTGGCGCACGTCTCCGCCGGCCCGCGCTCCGATGTCGCCGCTCTTCGCGGCCGGGTGGAGCGGCCTCGGGATGGACATCCTCATCGCCTTCGACTCGGTGCCGGGGGGCACCATCCAGCGCGACTCCCTCAACTGGATCACCGTCCGCTGGTGGAACCCCGCCGACTCGACCTGGAAGGGATGGATCATCCGGGGCACGACCGCGACCACCTTCACCTACCAGACGGTGAACACCACCGCGTTCAACGCGACGGGCGACCACACCGGCGTCGGCGCTGGGGAGGCGCGCCTGGCCAGCGGCAGCTACTGGGAGGGCAACGGCGGCCAGTACCGCATCACGTCCAACGGGAGCTACGGCACCCGCACCACCATCCCGTCCGGCCCGTACAAGGGCGGGAACGTCCAGTCGGGCCTGATGGGGGGCCAGCTCAACGCCGTCACGATGCCGCGAGTCCTGGGTACCGACACCCCCACCACGAAGACGATTAACTGGGACTTCCGGGCCGCGACCCTGAACTCCCTGCGCATCTACTGTTACTTCACGCCTCTCACGCCGCCCACCGGCTACACGTCGTGCACCGGCTCGGCGTTCGCGAACATCGTCGCGGCCGCGCGCGCGCACCGGCTGACGGCCGCCATGGCAGCGGGCTTGGCGGACTCGCTCTTCACCGCGCTCAGTCCCCGGGGCACAAGGCGCGCGACCAGGCGTCGGCATCGGCGAGCGTTTCGGTCCGCTTCTTGCGGCAGAGGGAATGAGACCCGCAGGAGGGCACCATGACGATGCCGCTCGGCCAGCCCGACCCGTCCACCGCGACCGACTTCGCCCGCGAGGCGCTCCTCGTCCGGCGACTGCGCGACGAGCTGCCGCCGGACGCCCAGGTGCGCTTCTTCCGGGAGTTCGAGCAGCTGCTGACCTTGGCGGCGGAGCCGCGCTGCGCGGAATCGCAGGCGGATGGCGTGCCGTGCGGCACGGCGCAGGTGGACTGCGAGGACTGTGGCCGCGCGCTGGCATGGCTGGCGCGCCTCCGGGCGGAGATCGCCAAGACGACGCCGTAGCGCGAGCGCGGCTGGGGCGGGATGGCAGAGGGGGCCACGACGGCTGGTCGCGGCCCCCTTTCGCTTCGCCGGCCCATCGGGGACGCTAGCCCGCGGCGCCCCCCGCCGTCGCGCTCGCGGCCGTGGGATGCCGGAGCTGCTCGATGGTGGCGTCCGCCTCGCGGAGCCGGTAGGTGAGCATCCGGATGATCCCCTCGGCGATCTCCACCTGCTCGTGAAGCATCTCGTAGAACTCCTCGCTCCCGATGGCGAGCACCTCCGTCTCCTCGGCCGCGTCGGCGGTGGCGCTGCGCGGCACCTCGTCGAGCACCGCCATCTCGCCGAACGCCTCGCCCGTGCCGAGGGTCGCGAGCCGCGTCCCTTCGTGGCTGATCGCGACGGATCCGCGCACGATGACGAACAGCGCGTCGCCGATCTCGCCCTCGGTGAAGATCCGCTCGCCCTTGGCGTACGCGAGCACTTCCGCCATCCGCGCGAGCGGGGCGAGGTCCTCGCCGGCGAGCCGGGCGAAGACGGGGGCGCTCTTGAGGAAGAGGATCTTCTCGACCGTCGAGTACATGGGGATCTCCGCCGGTTGCGTGCCGTCAAGGCGTGCGAGGGCCGCCGCCGCGTGGCGCGCGACGATCGGGTCGGGGTCGTGGACGAGGGGCCGGATGCGCGACACCGCCGCGCCCCGTTCCACCTTCTCGAGCGCGAGGATACCGGCCTCGCGGACGAGGGGCTCGAAGTGCTCCAGCGCGGGGCCCGCCTCCTGCGCCGCCTCGCTCGCGCCGTGGCGCGCCAGCGCGTCCATCGCCACCAGCACGATGTACGGGTTGGGGTGCCGGCAATGGAGGCGCAGGAACTCCGCCGGCTCCGGAGGGGGTGGCACCAGCGCCGCTGCGCGCCGCGCCCGCTCGTCGGCCGGCACGTCGTCGAGGAACGGCATCACGAGCGGGCGGAGCGGCGGGTCGAGGACGGTATCGAGCACCTCGATGGCGTTGGCACGGCGCCGCGGCTCCAGCAGATGCTCGCGCACCAGGCGCAGCGGCTCGGGATCGAACCGCAGCTCCAGGATGCGCAGGATGCGGCGCATCGCGCGTTCCTGCCGGAACTCGAAGATCTCCACGAGGAGGGGCGTCTCGAACACGGGCCGGGCCTTCGCCCAACCGACCAGGTTCCGGTAGGTGTCGAGGAGTTCCGCCTCGACGAGCGACTGGATGGCGGAGAGCGGTTCGGGCTCCCGCTGCAGCGACTGCCGGAGATGGGAGAGTGCCGCGAAGGTCCGCAGACGGAGGTGGCTGTCGCGGACCGACACCAGGCGGCGCAGAGCGTCGAACGTCTCCTCGGCCGGGATGTGGCGGAGGAGCCGCGGGACCTGGAGGCGCACCGCGCGCGGCGCCGTCTCGTCGGCCAGGACCGCGATCAGCGGCGCGACGGCGGGCACACCGACGGCGACCAGTGCCGAGCCCGCCCGGCGCCGGGTGGACGGCGTCATCAGCGCCTCGATGAGCGCCGGTACCAGGCGCGGGTCGGCCACGCCGGGGGCGGCCTTGAGCGCGGCCCGGCGCACCGCAGCGTCGGGGTCCGCGAGGAGGCGGCGCAAGGGGCGGTAGGCATCGAAGCCGAGGGTGCCGAGGGTTCGGGCCGCCTCGACGCGTTCGTCCCGCGACGCGGAGGCGAGCATCCGTCCCAGCTGGCCCCCGCCCACGATGCCGCCCTCGATCCCGCCGTGCCGCAGGAGCCCGGCGAGGCTCGCGACGCGGACGTCGTGCGCCGGGTCCTCGAGGAGGGGGGCGAGGTGGTCCACCGCCTCGTCGTGCGCGAGCGCGGCGTACGCCCCGGCGGCCGCGGCGCGGACGTCGGGGTCCGCGTCCGTCAGGGCCGCCTGCGCGGGCGCCGGGTCGGCGCCCTTCTGCGTGCCGAGCTCCCGCAAGGCTGCCGCCCGGACGGTGGCGTTGGGGTGCCGCGCGAGGCGCTCGACCGCTTCCACGAAGGGCTGCGACCTCTCCCCCGCCAGCTGCTCCAGGGCCACAAGGATGCGCCGCGGGTCCTCGTCTTCGAGGCCGCCCAGCAGCGCCTGCCGCCCCGCCGCGTCGAGCACCTGCTCGTGATCGAGCACCAGCGCGCCCCGCGCGCTCAACGTCGCCTCGAGGTTGCGCAGGTACAGCCGGCGCGTCGCCGGGATGATCCCGAGCCAGCAGACCACCAGGGCGATGCTGAGGAACGAGAGGAGCTGCACGTGTCCCGCCGGCACCAGCGGCGTGAGGAGGATGAGGGCCAGGCCGCCGAGCCCGTAGCCGAGGGGCTTGACCACCGCGTCGAGGAAGGCGCGGGTGCGGGCCTTCACCGCGAGCGGGAAGGGGACGTACAGCGCCTGCAGCGTCGTCTCGTGGATCGTGTACTGGAACCCGTTGTCCGCGAACTTCATCACCGTGGCGACGGCGAGCTTGGGGACGGCCAGCAGCAGCGCGCTCGCGGCGCCGAAGACGCTGGGCATCACCGCCATGCCCCACCCGACGCCGAGGCGCGCAAGGAGCCGCGGCGTCACCACCATCTGGAAGACGAACGAGACGATCCCGGTCGCGGCGTAGAAGAGGCTGAAGAACCGGGCCAGCGAGTCCTCGCGGTAGGTCGCGCGCGCGATGGCCTTGAACTGGTAGTCCCCGATGGTGAGCGAGAGGAAGGTCAGCAGGAGGAAGACCGACAGGATCCGCACGTAGGGATCGGTGAGGATCCGCGGCGGCGGACCGCGGCGCCGCGGCTCGGCCCCGGCGCGGAGCTGGAACTCGGGCTTCGGCTCGCGGCTGATGACCAGCGCCAGGAGCGCGATGACCAGCATCAGGCCCGCCAGCACGAAGAGGAGCTGGGCGGTGCCGATGGCCTTGACGGCGACGCCGGTGCAGAGGCCGACGACCACGATGCCGAGGGGCCGTGCCGCCCCGATGGTCCCGAAGAGGCGCTTGGCGCTCCGCGCGTCGTGGAGGTCGTTCGCCTGCGTCCAGAACTGCACGATGAAGAGGTTGGAGACGATCTCCGCCCAGACGTAGAAGGCGGGGTACACCCAGTCGGCGTGCGCGCGCACGAGGCCCCATACCGCCAGGTACGTCGCGATCCCCACGCCCGTGGACGCGACGATGACCCGGTGGCGGGCGAACCGGTCGGCCACCCGGGAGTAGAGGACCACGGTGATCGCCGACGCCAGGCCGTAGAGCACGAACATCCACGGCAGCGCCCGCAGCGTGTAGCGGCTCAGGAAGAGGGTGTCGCGGACGGTACGGCCGAGGATGAACACCGCCGACGCGAGGAAGAGGTGCGTGAAGAGCAGCGCGGTGCGCCGCCCCTCGCCCGGACGGATTTCGAGGGTCGCCTCGAGGAAGGTGGCGACCGGCCCCCCGGGACGGCTCACACAAACCCCCGCCGGGACGCTTGCGCCCCGCGCCGCGCCGGTGAATAGTCGGCGGATGTCACTTTCCGACCTCCTCGCGCAAAACCGGGCCTGGGCAGCTGCCCAAGTGGCCCGGGACCCCGACTACTTCGTGCGAATGACCAGCGGGCAGCACCCGCGGGTTCTGTGGATCGGGTGCTCCGACTCCCGGGTCCCCGCCGAGCAGGTCCTCGGCTGCGGCCCCGGCGACCTCTTCGTGCACCGGAACGTAGCCAACATCGTCGCGTACAACGACATCAACATCGCCGCCGTCGTCCAATTCGCAACCCACAACCTCGGGATCGAGGACGTCGTGGTCTGCGGGCACTACGGGTGCGGGGGCATCCGGGCCGCCTGCGCCCAGGAGCAACCCTCCGGCTACATCGGCGACTGGCTGGCGATCGCCGGCTGGGCGCAGCGGGCGGTGGACGCCCGCCTGGCCGCCGCCGGGGACAGGCCGGAGCGGGGGGCCTACCTCCGCCTCGTGGTGGACGAGAACGTCCGCCTCCAGCTCACCCACCTCTCCCACCTCTCGGTCGTCCGCGAGCAGTGGTCCCGTACCCCCGGTGTCCCGCGGCTGCATGGATGGGTGTACGACATCGGCACCGGACTCGTCAAGGTCGTCAAAGACAGCGATACTTAGGGACGAGCTTGGCACGCGGGTTGCGTCCCTAACCATCCGTACTTTTCCCGGTTCCCCAACACTCCCGTGAGGTGCAGGAATGCCGACTGAAAGTCTCACCATTACCGACAACCGGACCGGGAAGACGTACGTCGTGCCCATCGAGGGGGGGACGGTGAAGGCGATAGACCTGCGCCAGATCCGGATGTCGGACGACGACTTCGGGCTGATGGCGTACGACCCCGCGTTCCAGAACACGGCGGCGTGCCGGAGCGCCATCACCTTCATCGACGGGGACCGGGGGATCCTGGAGTACCGCGGGTACCCGATCGAGCAGCTGGCGGAGCGGAGCACTTTCCTCGAGGTGGCATACCTGATCGTGCACGGCGAGCTGCCGACGAAGCCGCAGCTCGACGAGTGGTGCTTCCAGATCTCGGAGCACTACATCATCCACGAGAACATCAAGAAGTTCATCGACGGGTTCCACCATGACGCGCACCCGATGGGGATGCTGCTGAGCACGGTGGGGGCGCTGTCGGCGTTCTACCCGGACGCCAAGCAGATCTTCGACGCGACGACGCGGCAGAAGCAGATCTACCGGCTGATCGGGAAGATGCCGACGCTGGCGGCGTTCGCGTACCGGCACAGCCGGGGGCTGCCGTACGAATACCCGGACCCGCGGCTCGGCTACGCGGGGAACTTCATGGCGATGCTGTGGAAGCGGACCGGAGGGGAGGAGCGGTACACGCCGAACCCGGTCCTGGAGCGGGCGCTGGACCTGCTGTTCATCCTGCACGCGGACCACGAGCAGAACTGCAGCACCAGCTCGGTGCGGGCGGTGGGCTCGTCGCACCCGGATCCCTACTGCGCGGTCGCGGCGGGGGTCGGGGCGCTGTTCGGGCCGCTGCATGGCGGGGCGAACGAGGAAGTGCTGAAGATGCTGCGGGAGATCGGCGACAAGGAGAAGGTGTACGACCACATCAAGCGGGTGAAGCGCGGCGAAGTCAAGCTGATGGGCTTCGGCCACCGCATCTACAAGAACTACGACCCGCGCGCGGCCATCATCAAGCAGGCGGCGCACGAGGTCTTCGCCGTGACGGACACGAACCCCCTCCTGGACGTCGCCATCGAACTGGAGCGGATCGCGCTGTCGGACGATTACTTCGTGAGCCGCAAGCTGTACCCGAACGTGGACTTCTACTCGGGGCTGATCTACGAGGCGCTGGGCTTCCCGGTGGAGATGTTCACGGTGCTGTTCGCCGTGGCGCGGACGGTGGGGTGGCTGGCGCAATGGCAGGAGATGCTCATCGACAAGGAGCAGAAGATCGCGCGGCCGCGGCAGGTCTACACGGGCCATCGTGGGCGCACCTACGTACCCATGGCGGAAAGGTGACGATCGTGTGAAGCGTGTCCTCATCATCGGCGCGGCCGGACGGGATTTCTTCAACTTCCTCACGGTGTACCGGGACGACCGGGACGTCGAGGTCGTCGCGTTCACGGCCCAGCAGATCCCCCACATCTCCGAGCGGCGTTTCCCGGCCTCGCTGGCCGGGCCGCGCTACCCCCAGGGCATCCCGATCTACCCGGAGTCGCGGCTCGAGGGCCTGATCCGCGAGCTGCGCGCCGACACGTGCGTGCTCTCGTACTCCGACCTGTCGGCGGAGGTGGTGCTCCATCTCTCGGCGCGCGTGAACGCGGCGGGCGCGGACTTCGTGATGCTCGGCGCGCGCCACGTACTCACGTCGAAGAAGCCGGTCGTGGCGGTGTGCGCCTCGCGCACCGGGGCGGGGAAGAGCCCCCTGTCGCGGGCCATCGTCCCCTTCCTGCGGCAGGCCGGTCTGCGGGTGGCCGTGATCCGGCACCCGATGCCCTACGGCGACCTCGCGGAGCAGGCGGTGCAGCGCTTCGCGACCGAGGCGGACCTCGTGAAGCACAAGGTCACCGTCGAGGAGCGTGAGGAGTACGAGCCGCACATGGCCCACGGGTCGGTGGTGTTCGCCGGCGTGGACTACGCGGCGATCCTCAAGGCGGCGGAGCAGGAGGCGGACGTCATCCTGTGGGACGGCGGGAACAACGATACGTCGTTCATCAAGGCGGACCTCTACTTCACCGTGGTGGACCCGCACCGCGCGGGGCACGAGTTGACGTACTATCCGGGCGAGACGAACGTGCGCCTCGCCGACGTGATCGTCATCAACAAGGTGGACACGGCGAGCG
>JBEKGT010000064.1:0-13027 GCA_050012655.1 Gemmatimonadales bacterium
TTCGGGCCGAACACCGCCAGCGAGTCGCCGGCGTCCAGCGCGAAACTCACGCCGCGCAGCGCCCGCACGTGGCCGAAACTGCGCTCCACCGCGCGCACCTCCAGCGCCGGGCGGCCCGCGGCCGCCGACGCCGCCGCCGTCAGCGTCGCCTCCCCGCGGCGCCCGCGCGCGGGGCCTGGAACGACGGGGATACCGGCATGGTGGCCCGCAATATACGCGGCCCCGGGCGCGACGACAGGCAAATCGCGCGAGGGGACGCGCCTACGCCGCGCCCGGCCCCTCGAACACGAAGCGATCGTCCAGCCGCGTCATCACGAGGAGGAAGCGCAGCTCCTCCGACGCACCCCGCAGGTGGACCGGGCGGCGCACCTCCGCGGCCCGGCGCTGCACCAGGACGAGCACGCCAAGGCCCGCGCTGTCCACGATGTGTGTCGCCCTGAGATCGATGAGCAGCGGACCGGCGGCGCCGGATGCCTCCAACGCGTCGAGCGCCTCCAGTGCCTGGCGCCGGAAGATCCCGCGGGTCTCGCGACCCAACGATGCAGGGGAGTGCACGACGTAGCCCGTCATGGCGTTGCGAAATGAGAGAAGGAACGGTGCCGTGACCTACAACACGTTCATCGGGAATAGCTTAGGTATTTCATGGTGACGCGCGGCACACGCCAAGTACGGGCGTTTTGCGGGCCGCGATGGATGTTGCATGCGGCACACCTGACGCAACATGCATCACGCAAGAGGGCCCGGCGCCGGCCGGGCCCTTCCGTCTCCTCGAGTCGGTGTGGAGGTCAGATCTTCGTCACGTTCGCGGCCTGGAGGCCCTTCGGCCCCTCTCGGACCTCGAACTCCACCTTGTCGTTCTCCTTCAGCGACTTGAAGCCGTCTGCCTGGATGGCCGAGTAGTGCACGAAGACGTCGGGGCCGCCCTCGCGCTCGATGAACCCGAACCCTTTGGCGTCGTTGAACCACTTGACCCGGCCGGTGATGCGCGACATACCTAACTCCTCGTACAGGTGACACCTGACGACGAATCTCCGGCCGCCTGCCGTCGCAGGCCCGCTGAGATCCGTGCACGAGCGCCACGATTCTACGAGTTGAGAATCCTAAGCGCAAGAGTCCCTGCTACTTCGGCGCCTCGCAACCAAGGGGATCGCGTGTTCCGCAGCCTGTTGGTGACCACCGACTTCTCCGCCAACAGCGCCGTGGCGATGCGCCCGGCGCTCGCGATCGCGGAGAAGTTCGGCGCGAGGATCGTGCTGATCCACGTCCTCGAGGCCCCGTCCACGGACCCCAGCCATCCGGGGAAGGCCGCGCTGAAGGGCCTTGCCGAGATGGCGCAGGAGCAACTGGAGGAGTTCGGCGGGCGGGAGATCGGCTCGCGGGTGCCCTGGGCGCCGGAGGTGGCGAGCGGGCCGGCGGCCCAGGCGATCACGGATGCCGCGCGGCGGCACGCCGCGGACCTGATCGTGGTCGCGACGCATGGCCGCACGGGGGTGCTGCACCTGCTCCTCGGCAGCGTGGCGGAGCGGGTGGTCCGCACCGCCGCCTGCCCCGTGCTCACCGTGCGGGTGGGTGGCTGAGGGCGCGCAGCCCGAGGAGCGAGAGCACGAGGATCGCCGTGATGAGGAGCGCGCAGAACGCGCACCACCGGCAGATGTCGTGGATGACCGCGATCTCGAGGTAGGTGAGGTAGGCGGCGAAGAGAAAGCCGAGGCCGGACATCGCGGCGAGCAGGCGGCTCGGCCCCACACGCGTCGCCCACCGCTCGCCGAGTCCCACGAACGCCACCGCCAAGAGTGCGGCGAATCCGGCGACCCCGTACGCGGCCACGGGAATGCCGAGGAACTGCGCGTAGGGGCTCTGCTGCACCCGTTCGCAGGCGCCGCTCCCTCCGCACACCAGCGACCCGACCACACCGAGCTTGTACAGCAGCAGGTAGATCGACGCGAGGAGCCCGAGCAGGGCGAGCACGGCGATCGCCATCCGGTGGCGCACCGGCTACTTCCGGCGCGCCGGCGGCGTCGCGGGCTTCGCGCCGCCCACGGGGGCGAGGGAATCCACGATGGCCTGGATCTGGTCGTAGTTGAGCACGCCCGGCCACTCGCGGCCGTTGACGAAGAAGGTCGGCGTGGCGTTCACGCCGAGGCGCTCCCCCTCCGCGTAGTCGGCGTCCACGGCCGGCTTGGCGTGCGCGGTCTCGACGCAGGCGTCGAAGCGCGACATGTCGAGGCCGAGCTGACTGGCGTAGTCGCGGATCTTCCGCGCCGGGTTCCCTTCGTTCGCCCACTCGTTCTGCCGGTTGAAGATCGCATCCATCATCTCGAAGAACCGCCCCTGCTCGCCAGCGCAGCCGGCGGCGAGGTGCGCGGGCGGCGAGGCGGTGTGGCCCTGGAGGGGGAAGTCCATGAACCGCCACTTGAGGCGGCCGCTGGGGAGGAGCCGCTGCTGCACCTCCGGCCACTCGAGGATCGCGAACCGGGCGCAGGAGGGGCACTCGAAGTCGGCGAACTCCACGATCTCGACGGGGGCGGAGTCCGAACCGATGACGTGACCGGTGGCCGCGACGCCGGCCATCGGGGCGACGGGGGCGGAGGCGAGCGTCTCCGTGACGGAGCGCGAGGGGCGCAGGAGCCCCGACTGCCGCACGATCAGGAATGCGCCGAGCACCGCGATGATGCCCAGGGTCAGGTAGAAAGCCCTCATCGGCCGGCGGGCGGCCATCCGTCCTCCTCGTCGCTGTCGTTGTCGGCGTCGGGGGTCCAGCCCTCCGAGGCCTCCCCCACGATGCGCCGGTGTTCGGCGGTCTCGGGACTGTCGAAGGTGTGGCGGACCTCGTACCGGAACAGCTCCGAGCGCAGATCGCCCAGTGCGCGCAGGAGCTGCGCCGACTCGTTCAGCAGCCGGCCCTCGGCGTCGAGGGCGATGAGGCGCTGCGCGAGCTCGCGGAGCATCCGCACCAGCCGCTCCGCGCGTTCCGGGTCGTAGGTTTCGTCGGTCATCCCCGCTCTCGGCGCCGCGCGGGCCTCGCTCCGCGGCCCGCACCTCCCTATGATACTCACCGTGCCCACGCAGGCCAACTCGTCCCCGCACCTGGCGTCCGCGCGGGCGCTGCTCGACCTGGCGGCGATCGCCGAGTCCCCGCTCCGCTTCGGCAACGCGGTGCGCATCCTGCGCGACGGCGCGCTCGCCTTCCCCGCGATGCTGGCGGCCATCCACGCGGCCCGCACCAGCGTCTCCTTCGAGAACTTCATAATGGCGGACGACGCGACCGGCGCGGAGTTCGCGCGGGCCCTATCCGGCACCCGCATGAGCGGCGCACGGGTCCGGGTGATCTACGATCCGGTCGGTACCCTGCTGGTGCGCGGAGGTTCGGTGGCCCAGCGGCTGCGGCAGGCGGGAATCGAGGCGCGGCCCTTCCTCCCCCTCTCGCCTCTCGCGCCGTGGAGCTGGCTCCGGCTGCGGCACCGCGACCACCGGAAGCTGCTGGTGGCCGACTCCCGCAACGCGGTGATCGGGGGGATCTGCATCGCCGACCACTGGGCGAGCGCCGAGCGGGGCGGCGGCGGCTGGCGGGACACCGCGCTGTCCGTGCGCGGGCCGGTCACGCATCGCCCGGTCCTCCCCCGGAGCCGAAAGGAGACGCCGCCGCGCTGGTGGTCGGCGACCGGCCGGGGACGGGGCGCGTCGCGGCCACCTACGCCTGGCTGGCCGACCACGCCGAGTCGTCTCTGGAGCTGACGGACGCGTACTTCGTCGCCCCACCGCAGGTGACCGACGCCCTGGTCCGCGCGGCGCGCCGGGGGGTGCGGGTACGGCTCCTGGTCCCGGGGCGGAACAACCATCCGGTGATGGGGCTGGCGGCCCGGCGCATCTACGCGCCCCTCCTCGAAGCGGGTGCCGAGGTCTTCGAGTGGGCCGGGGTGATGCTGCACGCCAAGACGGCGGTGGTGGACGGGGTGATCACCCTCGTCGGGTCGAGCAACCTCGACCCGCTCTCCCTACGGCGGAACTACGAGCTGAACCTCCTGGTGGGCGACCCGGACACCGGCCAGCGGATGCGGGAGCTGTTCGCGAGCGACCTCAAGGAGGCCGTCCCGGTCGTGCTCGAGGAATGGCGCCGTCGCGGGTGGCGTTCGCGCGCGGCCGAGGCGGTGGCGACGTTCGCCGCGTCGCTGTTGTAGGGCGGCTTTGCGTGCCTGCCGCCCCCTTGGTAGATTTCAGCGGGTTGGGGATGTCCCCCGCCTCCTACCGGAGGGGTAATGTCGAAGAGGAAGAGCCGCCGCAAGGAATACGTGCCCACCGCGGGCGAGCAGGCCAGGGACGAGTTGTTCAGTCACATCCTGCGGTGCGGTGTGCTGGAGGCGGCGGACGAGCAGCGCAAGGAGTGGTTCGACGACACGATGGAGTATCTGGCGGAGCGTTACGAGGATCTCACGGCGGCCGAACTGAAGGACCTGCGCACTCTGGGTGAGCGGTACTGCCAGCCGGTCGTGGCACGCAAGGAGAGCGTCGAGGCCGGCGTCGCCTGAAGCGCCGCAGCGACCAGCAGGTAGACCGCCCCGGGTGTCATCGCCCCGGGGCGTTTCGTTTCCTCCAGCGGTAGCCGACCGCAGCGCGCACACCGCCTCCCACGCCGACCTCTACGAACGAGCCGCCGTTCCCGCCGGGGGCGTTCTCCGCCCCCAGGACGATCAGCACGTACGGCGTGAGCCGGCCGTTCCCCGCGAGCACCGAGAGTCCCGCCCCCCCGTAGACCGCGCTCCCCCGCCGCTTGGCGGGATCGAGGAGGAAGTGGTAGGCCACGTCCGCCCGGGCGGCGAGCCCACGCCCATCGAGGGCGCCGATGGTCGCCGCCGCCTGCCAGCGCGTCCGGGACTCATCGCGCCACGCGAGGGCGGCACCGGCGCCGCCGAAGAGGGGCCGCGACGCGATGCCGAGGAGCTGGACCTGCACCTCCCGCACGCCCTGGGCGCGGCCGGCGGCCGGAGCGGCCGCGGCCCCGAGGGCGAGGAGGGCGGCGAGCCTAGGCCTCGAGCACCAGCTCATGGCGCAGCGCGATGTCCGGCGCCAGCGAATGGGTCACGGAGCAGTACTTCTCGAGCGAGAGTCCGATGGCTTGCAGCACCTGGTCCCGCGCGAATCCGGGGGCGGTGACGTGGTAGGTGAGGGTGATCGCGGTGTAGCGCTTCGGGTGCTCCTCCCGCCGCTCCCCTACGACGTCCACGCGGAAGGCGCGGAGGTCGGCCCGCTTCTTCTGGAGGATCGAGACGACGTCGGCGCCCGTGCACCCGGCGAGGGCCAGCAGCAAGGCATCCATCGGGGACGGCGCCTGCTGCCCATTGGCGTCCATGAGCGCGCTGGCACGCCCCGCCCTGCCGCCCTCGAAGAGCATCCCCTCCTTCCAGGCGAGGGACACCCGCGTGGGGCCGGGCATCAGTTGCCGCCTCCGCCCCGCGTCGAGAGCCCGACCAGGAAGCGATGCCGCCCGAGTCGGTCGAGCGAATGGTACTCGAGGAGCCAGTTGAACGAGGGGCGGAAGCCCAGCTCGAAGCCCATGACGACGGTCGGCCACACGGTGTGGCGATCGCTGCTCGCCTGCGAGAAGTAGCCGGCGCCGAGACCGACGTACGGGATCGCGGGCGCGCGGTCGGGCTGGAAGCGGTAGACCACCTCCAGCGCGAGATGGAGCGCCGTGCTGGTGCCGGCGCCGCTGAACTCGAACGAGGGACGCAGGCGCACCTGGGGCGAGCCGAGCTGCGCCACATCGAAGGCGGAGCCGAGGACCAAGGAGCCGCCGCTCGAGAGGTCCGCGCCGACGCGGGTCGAGAACCCGAGCAGGTCGAAGCGCACGCCGCCCGGGGCCGCGCTCGACGCGGAGGCCGGGGGCTGGAAGTCCTGCGCGGCGGCCGCAGCGAACGGGCACGCCAGGCCGGCGACGATCAGGGCGAGCCGGGCACCTCGGAGCATGATGGTCTCCTCGTCAGACGGTCGGTCGGTCCGCCCCGCGCACCGCCAGGCGGCCATAGTCCCAGAGCGCGTACAGCGCCATCGCGGCGGTGGCCCAAGCGAGGGGCCGCAGGAGCGGCGAGTCGAGCAGCCAGGCGCACAGCGTCAGGCTCTGGCCGACGGTGACCGCCTTGCCGCCGGCCCTCGCCGGCGTGGTGAACGGCCGCCGCGCCACCACGCTCGCAAGGTAGCCGAACGGCGTGAGGATGTCGCGGAGGAGGACGCCGAGCACCTCCAGCGGCGTGAGCGCGCCCGAGAGCGCGAGGACCCCGAACGCGGTCAGCGAGAAGACCTTGTCGGAGACCGCGTCCACCTTCGCGCCAAGGCTCGAAGACCCGAAGCGGCGCGCCGTCCACCCGTCGAGGAGGTCGGTGGCGGCCGCTGCGGCGAGAACGGCGAGGCGGACGCGCGCGTCCGTCACCAGCGCGAAGATGACCGCCAGCGGGATGCGCGACGCCGAGAGCGCGTTCGCCACCGTCCAGACGCGCCCCGTGCGGCCTTGCCGCTCCCCTGCGCGGGCCATAGCTTCGGACATCATATGGACGTGACGCTCCTGAAGCAGGCTGCGATCTTCGCCGACCTCGACGAGGGCGAGCTGGCACGCGTCCTGGAGGTCTGCAAGGAGCAGAAGTTCCAGGGGGCGGAGACTGTCTTCAAGGAGGGGGAGCCCGGGAACCGGCTGTACATCATCGCCGAGGGCGAGGTGCGCATCAGCCGCAACATCCCCGGGAGCGGCGAGGAGGCGCTCGCCGTGCTGAAGAAGGGCTCGTGCTTCGGCGAGATGGCCATCTTCGACCGTTCGGAGCGTTCCACCGACGCCATCGCCAACGCCGACAGCATCCTGCTGACCATCACGCGCTCGGACTTCGAGCTGCTGATGGACTTCAACCGCGACATCGCGTACAAGGTGCTGTGGGCCGTCGTCCGGCTCCTCTCTGCGCGGCTGCGCGTCACCAACGACAACCTCCGGTCGTTCCTCGCGATGTCGATGTTCTGATCCCGCGTCCCGCAGGCCTCACAACGCGATCCTGAAGCGGGCGTCCAGCGCCACCACCCGGTCGGGGAAGGCGACGAGGGGGTTCACGTCCAGTTCCTGGATCGCGTCGTGGTCCCCGGCGAGCTGGCTGACGCGCTGCAGCACCTCCTCCAGTCCCACCAGGTACGCGGACGTCTCGCCCCGCATCCCCTCGAGGATCCGGAAGCCGCGGATCCCGCGGATCATCTCCCGGGCGTCGCGGTCGGTGAGGGGGTGGACCCGGAAGGCGACGTCCTGCATCGCCTCCACGAAGATGCCCCCGAGGCCGAACATCAGCAGCGGCCCGACCCGGGGGTCGCGGCTCATCCCGACGATCGTCTCGCGTCCGCCGGGGATCATCCGCTGCATCAGCACCTCCCGCACCGCGATGCCGGTCCGCTCGCGCACCCGCCGCACCAGGCGGGCGTAGCCCGCGCGTACCTCGTCCACCGTCTTGAGGGCGAGGACCACCCCGCCCACGTCGCTCTTATGGACCACCTGGTCGCTCATGACCTTGAGCACCACCGGGTAGCCCACCGCCGCCGCCGCCAGCATCGCCTCCTCCGCCGAGCGCACCGGGCGCCACGGCGCCGTGGGGATGCCGTACGCGTCAAGCACCGCGAGCGACTCCGCCTCGGTCAGCTTGGCCCTGCCTTCGCCGCGCGCCGCAGCCACGATGGCGGCGACACGCTCCTGGTCGGCGGGGAAGACTTGCTCCGTGCCATCGGGCCGCTCCCGCCAGGCGCGATAGCGGTTCAGCGCCGCGAGCGCCCGCGCCGCCGACTCCGGGAACATGTAGCCCGGGATGCCGGCGTCCATCAGCGTGCGCATCCCCGCCGAGACGCTCGCGCGGCCCATCAGGACCGCCACGAGGGGGATGTCGGGCCTAGTGGCGGCGGCCTCGACGATGGCGTCGGCCACGTCCTTCGCCTGGATGCCGAGGGGCGGGATGAACGACGCGATGACGGCGTCGATCCCCGGGTCCTTGAGGACGAGGGAGAGGACGTCGCGGTAGGTCGGCGCGGTGGCGGAGGCGATGAGGTCCACGGGGTTCCGCACAGCGGCTTCGTCGGGCACGCGCGCCCGGATGGCCCGCTGCGTCTCCGGCGCCAACTCGGCCACCGCGAGCCCCGACGACTCGCAGGCGTCGGCGAGGATGATGGCCGGTCCGCCGGCGTTGCTGACGATGGCGACGCGGCCGCCGCGGGGGAGGGGCAGCCGCGGGAACGCCATCGCGTAGTCGAAGAGTTCCTCGACCGTCTGCGCGCGGAGCACGCCGCACTGCTGGAGGAGGACGTCCACCGCGAGATCGGCGCCGGAGAGCGCGGCGGTGTGCGAGGAGGCCGCGAGCGCGCCGGCCGCGGTGCGGCCCGCCTTCACGACGAAGATGGGCTTGGTGCGGCCGATGCGCCGCGCCAGCCGGAAGAACCGGCGCGGGTTGCCGAAGCTCTCGAGGTACATCAGGATGACCCGGACCTCCGGGTCGTGCTCCCAGTACTCGAGGAGGTCGTTCCCCGAGACGTCGGGCTTGTTCCCGATGGAGACGAACTGGGAGACCCCGATGCCCAGCTCGCCGGCCAGGTCGAGGATGCTGAGGCCGATGGCGCCCGACTGGCTGATGATCGCCACGGCGCCGTGCGGCGGGACCGTCGAGCCGAAGGTGGCGTTCATCCCCACGGCGGGCGCGGTGTTGAGCACCCCCATGCAGTTGGGGCCGACCATCCGCATGCCGTGCCGGCGCACCGTTTCGAGGAGCGCGCGCTCCCGCGCCACGCCCTCGCCACCCACCTCGGCGAAGCCGGCCGAGATCACCACCAGCCCCTTCACCCCCGCGCGGCCGCACTCTTCCGCGGCGGCCAGCACGCCGTCCTTCGGGACCACGATCACGGCCAGGTCCACCGGATCGGGGATGGCCGCGACGCTCGGATACGCCTTGAGGGAGTGGACGGACGCGGCGTTCGGGTTGACCGGGAAGACCGGACCCTGGAAGCCGCCGCGGAGCAGATTGTCGAGGATCTGGTGGCCGATGCTCGCGGGCCGCCGCGAGGCGCCCACGACGGCGATGGACCGTGGCTTCAGGATGGCATCGAGCACGCCCGGAACCTAACGGGGCAGGTGGCCCTGCGCCGCTCAGCGCACGATGCGCAGGAGGCCGGCTTCGGCGCAGCCCAGGAGGAAGCTCTCCGCATCGGTGGCGGGGATCGCGACGCCGGTGAGCGCCCTCCCGCGCGCGGCCGCCCCCGCGAGGAACTCCTCGACGGGGCGGCCCGCGTACGCCGCATCCCGGTCGCGCATCCCGAGGACGATCTCGTCCCAGGTGCCGATGTAGTGGACGCCCTCCCGGGTGGTGATGCGGTGCACCTCGCCGCCGCGGCTGCGCTTGTGCATCTCCTGCAGCTCGGTGAGGAGAGTGCTGAACAGCTCCAGCTGGGCAGGGTCGCGCGAGCCGGTGCCGTCGGGACCCATCGCCTCCAGCTCGGCGAGGAGCATCTCGGTCGGGTCGTCCTCGACCGCCAGGTCGGCCAGGCGCACCAGCCAGGGCCGCAGCTCGGGGTCGTCGTCGGGGAGGCGGTAGACGGACTTCTTCAGCTCGAGGACGCGCCAGATCCCCAGCTCGTCCCAGTGGTCGTCGGGGTCGGTGGCCTCGAACTCGCCGAGGGCCTGCTCGTAGTCGCCGCGGTCGTAGAGGAGGTTGGCCAGGTAGATGCGGGCCTCGGCGTGCTCCGGCTCGACCTCCAGGGCCCGGCGCAGCCAATGCAGCGCATCCGCCTCCTGCGCGAGCCGGTGCGCCGCGTAGCCGACGCAGGCGGCCGCCTCAGCGCTCTCGCCGTGCGCGTGCACCGCCAGCTCGAAGTAGCGGCGCGCCGGCTCGAGCAGCCCCTCGCGGAACAGCGCCCGGCCCATCTGCAGGACCAGGTCGAGGTCCTCCTCGAAGCCGAGCGCGAGCACGCGGTCGAAGCAACCGAGCGCGGCCTGCCGCTCGCCGACCTTCAGCAGGACCTCGCCGAGCCCGGCGAGAGCCTCCTCGTGCTCGGGGTCGCCCACGAGCGCCACCTCGAAGGCACGGCGCGCCCACGCGAACTCCTCCCGGGCCAGGCGGGCGTACCCCATCCCCACCTCGAGCTCGACGGAGTCGGGGTAGAGCTGGAGCCCTTCGCGCAACAGGTCGATCGCCTCGTCGTAACGCCCTTCGTTGTACAGCTGGTGAGCACGATCGTCGTACTCATCAGAACTCAAGAAGGGATCGGGCAAGGCGGGACTCCGGGGAGTGGATGCGCTATCATACGAACGCGATGCGGCCGGAGCAAGACTCTTGACGGACCTGGCGCTGGCGTTCGGGGCCGGTTTGCTCGGCGGCGTGCACTGCGCCGGGATGTGTGGCGGCTTCGTCCTCGTCGCAGCGGCGGGCGGACGACGCGGCTGGCTGTTCCACGCCGGGCGGCTCGCGGGCTACGCGGCGCTCGGCGCCGTGGCGGGGCTCGTGGGGCACGGGCTCGACCTGGGCGGCGCGGCGCTCGGCCTGCACCGCCTCCGGTTCCTCGTGTCGGCCATGCTGCTGCTCCTCTTCGGCCTCGCGTTCCTCGGGGTGGTTCCGTGTCGCTGGCTCGAGCCGGGCACCGGCGCCGCCGTGCGCCTCGTCACGGCGCTGCGCCGCCGCGGCGGCCCGTACGCCTGGCTGCTGCTCGGCCTGCCGATCGGCCTCCTGCCGTGCGGGCTCCTCTACCCGATGTACGCCCTCGCCGCGGGGAGCGGCTCGCCGGCGCGCGGCGCGCTCCTGCTGCTGGCCTTCGGCCTCGGCACCGTGCCGCTCCTCGGGAGCGTGTCGCTGGCGTTCGAGCGGCTGCGCGTGCCCGCGCGGCAGAGGCTGCTCCGCGGCGCCGGCGTGGTGATGCTGGCGATGGCGGCCTGGATGTCATGGCGGGGATTCACCGCGCGGCCGCACATGGCCGGGCTCTCTCCGGGCGCCCCGGCCGCGCCGACGGATACGCGCTAGCCGTCGGCCGCCTGGACGGCCCGGCCCCACTTCTTGAGGAGTCGCGCGAGCGACGCCTGCTCGCGGGGGGAGAGCCGCGCGGCCGCGCGGGCGATGGCGCCGGCGTGCTCGGGGAAGATGCGCGAGAGCAGGGCAGCGCCCTTCGGCGTCAGCCGGGCGCGCACCACCCGCCGGTCCTCCGCGCTCCGCGCGCGCTGCAGGTAGCCCGCCTTCTCCAGTTGGTCCGCCACATAGGTGATGTTCCCGCTGGTGACGAGCAGCTTCTCGCCGATCGCGCACAGGGGCAGCGGGCCCTTGTGGTAGAGCACCTCCAGCACCGCGAACTGGGGCTGGGTGAGGCCGTAGCGCTGGATGTCGCGGGCCGAGACGCGGTGCACCGACGCCGCGCAGCGGGCCAGCGCGACCCAGAGGGCGAGGGCCCGGTCGGTGGCAGCGCCGTACGTCGCGGGCGCGGCTTCGGGGAGGCAAGGCGACGCAGCGGGGACACGCTCCCCCGCGCCCGCCCGGTCGCTCGCGCGCGGCCGGCGGGGCTTCACGAGCCGGGCCGCAACGTGAGCCGGTAGAGGCCGGTGCTCCGCTCGTCGCCGTAACTGTTGGCCACGATCCGGTACGTCTTCCCCGCTTCGACCTCGTAGGTCAGCTGCGCGTCGGTCCCGGAGCCGCCGTCGTCGTCCGAGGCGAGCGCGTGGCCGTCGGCGTCCTGGAGCACGAGGTAGGCGTCGAAGTCGGTCGAGCGGAGCTGGATCATGACGCGCCCCGACGCCGCCGGGTGGAAGAGGAAGACGTCGGCGTAGCTGCTGTCCCCGAGCGTGCTGTCCCCGGCCTCCAGGCGGCCGGTGACCGTCTCGCCGAGCCGCGCCTCGACCACGCGCCCCGGAGGCGCCGGCGGCACCGCCGCGTCGAGCGCGAGCTCGTACAGTCCCGCCGCCTCCGACTCCCCGTAGCCGCGCACGACGATCCGGTAGCGTCCGTCGCGGGAGAGGCGCGCCGCGATGAAGGAGTCGGTGCCCTCGCCGAATCCGTCGTCGTTCTCGGCGACGGTGGTCCCGCGCGGATCGAGCAGCTCCAGGTACGTGTCGAAGGCGGGGGAGCGGAGTGCCAGCGTCACGTCCTGACCGCTCCGCCCTTCGAACTCCCATACGTCCTGGTAGCCGCCGTCGGGACGCGGCTGGTCGCCGCGCTCCAGGCGGCCCACGACGCGCTGGCCGAGGGCGATCCGGCCGGCGCGGCCCGCCGCCGGCGGCGGCGCCGCCGTGGCGAGCGCCAGCGTGTACCGGCCGCCGGACCGCCCCTCGGCGTATCCGGAGACCGTGGCCGTGTACGTCCCCGTCGCCGGCAGCACCGTCAGGATGCGCGCGTTCTGCCCGCCGCCGCCATCGTCGTTGGAGTCCACCATCATCGCGCCGAACTTGAGCACGAGGTATGCATCGAAGTCGTTCGATATAGCGTCGAGCCGCACCACGTCGCCGGCGCGGCCCTCGAAGGTCCAGTGGTCCTCGAGCCCCCGCGCGCCCACGGCGTCGCCCGTCTCGAGCCGGCCCGTCTTCGTCTCGCCGGCGCCGATCGGCGCGGCGACCCCCGGATCGGGGAAGTCCCCCGTCTCCTCGAGGAGCGTGACGCGGTACACGCCGACGCGCAGTTCGTCGCTGTAGCTGGAGGCGAGGATCGTGTACCGCCCCGCCACGGGCGCGCGGAAGGCGACGAGGCTGTTGCGGTCGCCGAGGCCGTCGTCGTCGGAGCCGACCAGCGCGCCGTCGGGCCCCAGGACCGTCAGGTACGCGTCCACGTCCTCCGAGCGCAGCTCGACGCGCAGGCGCGCCCCCTGCCGGGCGTCGAACGTCCAGCGATCCTGGTACGGCCCGTCGGCGCTGAGCTCGTCGCCAGGCTCCAGTACTCCCGTCCGCGTCTCGCCGGGCGCGATGGCGGCGCTCTGGCCGGGCGCGGCGGCGGCGGGCGTCTCCCAGCCGCTCACCGAGAGGGTGTAGTGGCCCTTCGCCGAGTCGCCCACGGCCGTC
>JBEKGT010000065.1:0-10258 GCA_050012655.1 Gemmatimonadales bacterium
GCTGCGCGGCGAGCGCCGCCGGCAGGAGGCCCAGCACCAGGATCGTCTGTGCGATATGCATCGTCTTACCCTCGCGCGCGGGCGTGCGGCACCGCACGAACGCCGTCGAACACCAATTGCAGCTGGGACCGGATCAGATCCTCCAGCCCCACCTCTTCCCGCGGGACCTCGACCTCGCCGGGGTGCTCCTGCCCCGCCCACCAGAAGAGGGTCCCCATGAACGCCGAGCCGACCGCGAGGAAGATCACCGCCCCCGGGACGTCGGAGCGAAACTCCCCGCTCGCCTGCCCCTCGCGGATCGCGTCCTTCACCAGACTCACCAGCCGGGTCCGCGACTGCAGCTCCTCGGGGCAGAACATCCGCTGCATCCCCGCCGACACCACCAGTTGGGTCAACGCCCGGTTCTCCCCGTACGCCGACGCCACAGCCATCAGCAGCGCCGTGATGCGCTCCGAAGCCTCCCGATGACGCTGCGCCGCCTGCTCCTCCACCCTCCGGAGCGACTCCTCGCTGAGGTACGAGAGCACCGACTCCTTGTGAGGGAAGTAGTTGAAGAACGTCCCCTTGGCGACGTCGGCGCGCTCCGTGATCTCGTCCACCGTCGTCCGCTCAAACCCTTTCTCGTGAAAGAGTTCGAGCGCCGCGACGTAGATCCGTCGCTTGGTCTCCTCCTTCTTCCGCTCGCGCCGCCCGACCGCAGGTTCCGCCATTCCCGACCCTCGTTAAAGTTGACCGTAGTCATTTCCGTACTGAGTCTACTAATGGACTACGGACAGAGCAAGGGCTGGTTTCCCGGCGCCCCGGCCGCGAGATTGGCGCCTCATGATCGTCGCGCTGACGGGGGCCACGGGGTTCGTCGGGGGTGCTGTGCTGCGGAGGTTGCTGCGGCGCGAGCATCAGGTGCGCGTGCTCGTGCGGAATCCGGACCCCCCAAGGGATCACAGACGTTCGAGAGGGTGCACGTCGAAGGGACCGCCGCACTCGTCGCGGCGGCTCGGGCGGCCGGCGTCGGCCGCTTCGCGCACATGAGCGCCCTCGGTGCCCGCGCCGACGCCGCGGCGACGGCCTACCACCGCACCAAGGCCGCCGGGGAGGACGCCGTCCGCCGGAGCATTCCCGAACACGTCATCCTGCGGCCCTCGCTGATCGCCGGCCCGGGGAACGTCCCCCTGCGGATGATGATCAACATGGTGCGCCTGGCGCCCGTGGTGCCGGTCATCGGCGACGGGCTCTACCGGATGCAGCCCGTGTGGCTGGAGGACGTGGCGGAGGCGTTCGCGGTCGCCGTCGAACGGGGGGACCTCTCGGGGACCTTCGACATCGCTGGGCCGGAGACGCTCACGTGGCACGCGATGCTGGACCGGATCGAGGACGCGCTCGGCGTCAGGCGGCGGCGGGTCCGCGTGCCGCTCGGGGTGGTGCGCCTGGGTGCGGCGGCGGGCCTCGCGCTCCCCGACCTCGCGCCGATCACCCCCGACCAGTTGCAGATGCTGCTCGAGGGAAGCACCACCGAGGCGAACGCCCTCGCCACGGTGTTCGGCGTGACGCCGCGTCCCTTCGCTCAGGTGGTCCGGGAGATGTGCGCTCCCTACGCGCCGGCTGTCACCTAGAAAACGGCCCGGGGGTCGCCCCCCGGGCCTGATGGCCGGACAAAGCCGCCGTCAGACTTTGCGCGCGGTCACCACCGGACCCGGCACGTAGACCGTCGGCATCAGCCGCGGGTGCGCCAAGTAGAGCGTTCGCCAGGACGTCAGAGCCCCGGAACCGTGGAAGGAACGGGGCGGCTCGACGCGCGGCGCCGACACCTGCCCTGCATTCCCCCTCTGCTGTGCCGCCGCCATCTGCACCTCGCGCCTCCGGTCGCCCCGTTCACCAGATTAGACGCCGGGGTCCTCCGAAACGTTGCAGGGGGCGATCACCGGCGCAGTCGGCCGGTGCGTGAGACCGTGAGCGTCTCGGCGGCGGCGGCGCGCGAGAAGATGACCGTGGTATTGGAAGCGCCGAACCCGACGCCCAGCGGGCTGAAGGTCACCGTGGGCTGGCTGACGGTGAGCCGCACGTCGCCGAGGGCGACGGCGCGAAGCGTGTCCCACGCACCCTGCGGATTGCGGAGCGAGATGGTGAGGGCGTTGGTGACGCGGTCCACTTCGTAACGGGCGAGGCGTCCCTTGAGGATCGCCGTCTGGCGGGCGACGGCATGCACGGCGGAGAACCGCTCGGCCGCCGCCCCGACCGCCGCGCTGTCCAGGTAGCGGCGCACCGGCGGCGTGACCACCGATGCCATCACTCCGATGATGAGGGTGACCGTTGTCAGTTCGACGAGGGTGGCTCCGCGCATGGCCGGGCCACGGTACCACGCCCGCCGCGCCGGCTCGGCGCCGTTCTCGCGCGCACCGGCGCGGATTCGCGCTGGCGCTGGCGGCGACGCCGGCGGTCTACGGCCGGGCCTTCTCCATCAGACGCCGGCGCGTGTAGGCGATGAGCCCCCCCGCCGCGATGAGTGCCTGGCGCGCCGGCGGGAGCGGCACGATGGGGAAGCGCTTCCCCCGGGTGACGTTGATGACCTCGTCCCCCTGGATCTCCAGTTCATCCCCTTCGGCCGCCGCGATGGCCGGCGCCTCGACGATGTTGAGGCCGAGGTTCACGGCGTTCTGGGTGAAGATGCGGCCGAAGCTCTTCGCGACGATGACGAGTTCGTGCCCCTTGAGGGTCGAGACCGCCTGCTCGCGCGAGGAGCCGCAGCCGAAGTTCTTTCCCGCCACGATGAAGCTCCCCTGCGGCACCTGCTTCGCCTTGAGCCTCCCGTTGAACGCCGCGAGGTCCGCGAACGCGAATTGCGGCGTCTCGGTGGGGAGGACCGTGGCCATGTAGCGGCCAGGGTAGATGACGTCGGTCGAGACGTCATCGCCGAGCGCGAGGACGACCTGGCTCACTTGACACCTCCGGCCGCGACGGTCCGCGGATCGGTGATCATGCCGGTGAGCGCGGACGCGGCCGCGACCGCCGGCGAGCAGAGGTAGACGTCGGACGTGGGGTTCCCCATTCGCCCCTTGAAGTTGCGGTTGGTCGTGCTGAGGGCGGTCTCGCCGTCGCCCAGCGCTCCCTCGTGCACGCCGAGGCACGGCCCGCAGCCGGGGTTCATCACCACAGCGCCCGCCTGCACGAAGTCGCCGATCAGCCCGCGGAGCAGCGCCTGCGTGTAGATGCGCCCCGAGGCGGGGAAGACCAGCATCCGCACCCCCTGCGCCACCTTCTTCCCGCGGACGATGCCCGCCGCAACCTCGAGGTCGTCGAGGCGGCCGTTGGTGCACGAGCCGATGACAACCTGGTGGACCTTCGTGCCCGCCACCTGGCCGATCGGCTTCACGTTGTCCACGGTGTGCGGGCAGGCGATCTGCGGCTCCAGCTGCGACGCGTCGATCTCCACCGTGCGCACGTACGCCGCATCGGCGTCGGGCACCACCGGGGTGACACGGTCCGCGACGCCCGCGTCCTCCTTCAAGTAGCGCAGCGTCTCGGCGTCGGCGGGGACGATGCCCGACGTGGCACCCGCCTCGACGCTCATGTTGCAGAGCGTCAGGCGGCCCGACGTGTTCATCGTGCGGATCGTGTCACCGTGGAACTCGAGCACCCGGAAGTTCGCGCCCTCCGCGGTGAGCAGCCCGACGAGGTGGAGGATGATGTCCTTCGGTCCCACCATCGGCGACAGCTTCCCGTTCACCACGACCTTGATCGTCGCCGGCACCTCGACGTTCAGCGCCGTGCCGAGCGCCCAGACGCTCGCCATCTCCGTCGCGCCGATGCCGAAGGCGAATGCCCCCAGCGCGCCGTGGCTCGTGGTGTGGGAGTCGGTGCCGAGGACCACCGCCCCGGGCCGGACGTACCCGTTCTCGGGGAGGATCTGGTGGCAGATGCCGCCCACATCGCCGCGGATGTCGTGGAACTTCGCGATGCCGTTGGCCGCGACGAAATCGCGGACCTTCTTCTGGTTGGTCGCGGTCTTCGGCGACTCCGCGGGCACGCGGTGGTCGAAGATGATGGCGACACGCGAGGGGTCCCAGATCCGCGGCGGGAGGCCGGTGCCCTGGTAGATCTCGAGGAACTGATTGATCACCAGCGCCCCGTTCTCATGCGACATCGCCAGGTCCACCGCGGGCTCCACGACGTCCCCCGCCGACACGGCCGGCCGGCCGGAGGCGCGCGCGAGGATCTTCTCCACGACGGTCTTGCCCATCACACGATCCCTTTCTCCCGGAGTTCCGCGATCCGCTCCGGTGTATATCCGATGCCCCCGAGGATCTCGGCGGTATGGTCCCCGAGGCGCGGCGGCGGCGTTTCCACCTTCCCCGGCGTCTTCTCGAAATGCGCGGTGAGGTTGAAGAGTCGCAGCGAACCCAGCCCCGGGGCCTCCACGGTGGCCAGCGTGTCGCGGTGCGCCACCTGCGGCTGGTCGAGCGCGGCGCCGAGGCTCAGGATCGCGCCCGACGGCACACCCCTCGCGTTCAGGTTCTCCACCCAGTGTTCCGTGTCCCGCTCCTTCAGCTTCGCCTCGAGGAGCGGCGTGAGCGCCTTCCGGTTCTTCTTCCGCGCGTCGCGCTTCTGGAAGCGGGGGTCGGCCTTCAGTTCCGGGACCCCCAGTGCGTCGGCCACCGCCTCCCACTGCTCCTGCTTGTTCGCCGCGATGTTGATGTAGCCGTCGCGCGTCACGAACGTCCCCGACGGCGCCGCAGTGAAGTTGTCGTTGCCGAGCAGCTCCGGCTCCTGGCCGCCGATCAGGAGGTTCGCCGCCACCCAGCCCATCAGCGGCATGATGGCGTCGAGGAGCGCGACGTCGATGAACTGCCCCTCCCCCGTCCGCTCGCGGTCGTAGAGCGCCGCCATGATCGCGAAGGCGGCGTTGAGGCCGCCCACCGTGTCGCAGACTGGGAAGCCGCAGCGCAGCGGGCTCAGCCGCTCGTCGCCGTTCACCGCCATCACGCCCGAGAGCCCCTGGATGATCTGGTCGTACGCCGGCTTGAACGCGTCGGGGCCCGTGGCGCCGAAGCCGGAGATGGCGCAGAAGACGAGGCGCGGGTTGATCTCCCGCAGCGCCGCGTAGCCCACGCCGAGCCGGTCCATCACGCCGGGGCGGAAGTTCTCGACCACTACGTCGGCCGTCTCCGCGAGTGTCCGGAAGATCGCCTTCGCCTCCGGCTCCTTCAGGTTCAGCGTCACCGACTTCTTGTTGGCGTTCTGGGCCAGGAAGCTGGTGCCCATCAGCTTCTCGTTCAGCCCCGGCACACACCCCAGCTTCCGCGCGAGGTCGCCGTCCACCGGGTTCTCGATCTTGATCACCTCGGCGCCGAGGAGCGCGAGATGCAGCGTCGCGAACGGCCCCGACAGCACGTTGGTGAGGTCCAGCACCCGGACGCCTTCGAGCAGCTTGCGCGGTGCGCTCATGCCTCCATCACCTCCATCACGTCCATCACGTCCATCACCTCAATCACCTCAATCACCTCAGGCCTCGCCGGCGCCCGCCGCGGCCGCGATCGCCCCCGTCTTGTACACCTTCCCCGGCATCTCCCGCCCGAAGAACGCCGCCACGTCGGCCGCGATGGCCAGGAGCGCGTCGAGGTGCACGTCGCCCCGCCGCCCCATGCGCTGAAGCATGTGCACGAAATCCTCGGTGCACACGTTCCCCCCGGCGATCTTCGTGAACGGGCACCCGCCGAGTCCCGCCACCGACGTCTCTACGTGCGTCACCCCCGCGCGCATCGCCGCCCACACGTTAGCGAGGCCGAGCCCATAGGTGTCGTGGAAGTGGCAGGCGCAGTCGAGGTCCGGCGAAATCGCATAGACTTTGTCGTATATCCGCGCCACGTCGTCGGGCGTCGCGTGGCCGGCGGTGTCGGCGAGGGAGACGTCGGTGATGCCGTTCTCGACGTACTGCCGCACGAGATCGAGCACCCGCTCCTGGGGCACCGCACCCTCATAGCCGCACCCGAACGCCGACTGCACCGAGACCTGCACCCGCGTGCCGGCGGCCATCGCCCGCTTCGCCATGGCGACGATCCGCGCCGACGCCTCGGCGATGGACATCCCGGTGTTCTTGCGGCTGTGCGTCTCGCTGGCGGACACGCCCATGCACAGGAGCCCGACGCCCACGGCGGCCGCGCGCTCGAGGCCCTTCTCGTTCAGCACGAGGCCGGAGAGAACGACGCCTTCGCGCAGGGGACCAGCGCGGAGTTCCGCGAAGAGGCGGTCGGTATCGGCCATCTGGGGCACCTTCGCGGGGTGCACGAAGGAACCGACCTGCACGATGTCGAGGCCCGCTCCGGCGAGGCCGCGTATCCACTCCAGCTTCCGCTCGAAGGGGACGACCGACTTCTCCATCTGCAGGCCGTCGCGCGGCCCGACCTCGTGGATCACCACCTCGTGGGCCGCTTTCACAGCGCCTTCGCCACCGCTTCGCCCATCTCGAGCGTCGTGCTCGAACCACCCATGTCGTAGGTGCGGACCTTCCCCGAGCGGATGACGTCGGCGACCGCCCGCTCCACCTGCGCCCCCTTCGCCGTCTCGCCCAGCCAGTCAAGCATCATCTTCGCGGCCAGGATCGTGGCGATCGGGTTCACCTTGTTCTGGCCCGCGTACTTGGGGGCGGAGCCGTGCGAGGGCTCGAAGACCGCCAGTTTCACACCGATGTTCCCGGAGCAGCCGAAGCCGAGACCACCCACCATCTGCGCGGCGAGGTCGGAGATGATGTCGCCGTAGAGGTTGGGCGCGACCAGCACCTGGTAGTTGTGCGGGTTCTTGAGCAGCCACATGCAGATCGCGTCCACGTTCGCGTCGTCGCAGGCGATGCCGGGGAACTCCTTCGCGACCTTCTTCGCCTCCTCGAGGAAGAGCCCGTCGGTGGCCCGGACGACGTTCGCCTTGTGCACGATGGTGACCTTGGTGCGCCCGTGCTTGGCGGCGTACTCGAACGCCGCCCGCACGATCCGCTCCGGGCCCTTCCGGGTGTTCACCTTGCACGAGACCGCGTACTGGTCGGCCGGCAGCTTGGCGAAGGGCGCGAACGGCTTGGAGAGCTTGGCGAGCGTCGCCGCCAGCTCCTCGGGGACCGGACTGAACTCGACGCCGGCGTACAGGTCCTCGGTGTTCTCGCGGAACATCACGAGGTCGATGCCTTCCTTGAAGTTCAGCGGATTCCCCGGATACGCCTTGCACGGGCGCAGGCAGACGTAGAGGTCGAACATCTGCCGCATCCGCACGATGGGGGAACGGTAGATGAGCCCCTTCCCCTGGAGCGCCGGGACCAGCTCCGTCTCGGCCGCCTTCACCGGCTTGGAGGTGATGGCGCCGAACATCGCCGCGTGGACGTTCTTCAGTAGCTCCACGGTGCGCTGCGGGAAGGCGTCGCCCTCCGCGCACCAGAAGTCCCAGCCGATGTCACCGTGGACGTACTCGGCGTCGAGCTTCAGGGCGTCGAGGACGAGGCGCGACGCGTCCATCACGTCCTTGCCCACCCCGTCTCCCGGCAACCAGGCGATCCTGTACCGGCTCATACCGCTCCCGTCGTCACGTGGATGGCTCGCTCGGCGGGCACCCCGCCCGCGGGGCGCCGCTCCCTCGGACGGATACCCCTCAAAAAGAGTGCCATTGCCGATTTCGGGACACCGGATTGCAGGCGATTGCCGTGAAGCCACTTCGGCGATGCCGGGGAGCCGTCACACGCGAGAGGCCAGACGGGTCGTCTGGCCTCTCGTCCTGCGGGCAGCCCCTGTGGGGCGCTGTGGCGTCCTACTGGCGCGGCCTCGCGCGGAACTGATCGTAGAGCCGCGTGTTGCGGTCGGTGCGGGGGGCCAGTTGCCCGCGGATGAAGACGTATCGGATGTCGGTGCGGGCGTCGAGGGGGTCGCCGGTGGTGACGATGACGTCGGCCACCTTCCCCGCTTCGAGGCTTCCGTACCGGTCGGCGACGCCGAAGATCTGCGCTGGATTGATGGTGAGGGCCCGCAGCGCCTCGTCGGGATCGAGGCCGTACGCGGTGGCGAGCGCGGCGTTGTACGCCACGTTGCGCGCGTCGGAGGCCGACGAGGTCGAGAAGGCGATCTTCACACCGGCCCGGGCGAGCACGCCGGGATTGGCGTAGTAGGTGTCGTAGGGGTCCTCGTCCCGCGGGAAGTTCGTGAGAGGCCCCAGGATGACCGGGACGTGCCGCGCGGCGAGGGTGTCGGCGAGCCGCCACCCCTGCCACACGCCGCGCAGGATGACCTTGAGGTGGAAGGAGTCGGCGAGGGTGAGGGCGCCGCGGATCTGCTCGGCGGTCTCGACGTCGAAGATGACGGGCGACTCGCCGCGCATCACCGGCACCATCGCCTCCATCGGCAGGCGGGTCACCTGCGTGCCGGGCTGGCCCGCCGCGAGGCGCGCCTTGATGTCGGCGTACGCCTTGGCGTCGGCGAAGTAGGCCCGCAGGGCCCGGGTCTGCTGGTCCACCTGGTCCGGCTGGTCGGCGCCACCGCGCCGGCCCCCGCGCCGGCCCGCGACGCGCGGGAAGGTCACGACCATCCCGGCCCGCGGGACCACCGCCATCTCCTGCGGCGTCCAGCCCATCAGGTCGATGTAGGCCGCCTGGCCGGAGATGACGCCGCCACGGGCGCCGGTCAGGACGGTGGTGATGCCGGCGACGCGCACCGTCGGGATGATCTCCGACGTGGGGTTCACGGCCGTGAGGGCGTCGTCGTGGGGGTTGAAGTCGCCGAGTTCCTGGGTGTCGTCGCCCCCGGGCACCGAGCCGATCTCGACGAGGCCGAGGGTGGTGCCGGCGTCCACGAGGCCGGGATACACGAACAGCCCCGTGCCGTCCACCACCTGCGCGTCGGCGGGGACGGCAACCTGCGCGCCAAGCGCTTCGATGCGGCCTCCCCGCAGGACGATGGTGCCGCCGGTGATGCGCGGCCCGACGACCGGCACGATGGTGGCGTTCCGGATGGCGTACGCCGCCGGGGCGGCGGCTGCCGCCGGCTGTTGCGCCGAGGCGGTGGCGGCGGTGGCGAGCGCCAAGCCGGCGACGGCGAGCACCGATGCGGCCGCCCGCCCCCTGGCCCCTTGGCGTCTGGGCGTCTTGGCACTGGTCATTGCGCACCTCCATCGGTCACCGGGCGGCCGCCGCCGCGGCGCGGCGGTTGCCGGCGCAGCTGCTCGATGGTGTTCTCGAGCGTCGGCGCGGTGTTCCGGTCGAAGAAGACGCGGCCGTCGATGAGGGTCATCTCCACCCGCGAGGCCGGAGCGAAGGGATGGCCGCTGAAGATGGCGAGGTCGGCGTCCTTGCCGACGTCGATGGACCCGACGTGGTCGGCGATGCCGAGCTGGCGCGCCGGGTTCAGGGTGATCATCCGCAGCGCCTCCTCCTCGGACGCGCCGCCGTAGTGGATGGTCTTGGCCGCTTCCTGGTAGAGGCGGCGGGCCCGCTCGTCGTCGTCCGAGTTGAGCGAGACCAGCACGCCCCGCTCGGCCATCAGCGCCGCGTTCTCGGGGATGGCGTCCCACGCTTCGAGCTTGTACGCCCACATGTCGGCGAAGGTGGAAACGCCAGTGCCGGCGGCCACCAGTTCGTTGGTGATCTTGTATCCCTCGAGCCCGTGCTCGAAGGTGGCCACGCGGAAGCCGAAGTCGTGCGCCACGCGCAGCATCATGAGCATCTCGTCGGTGCGGTACGCGTGGCAGTGGACCAGCCGCCGGCCCTCGAGGATCTCCACCAGCGGGTCGAGCTGCAGGTCGCGGCGCGGCGGCACCGGCTCCGCCTGGCCGCGGCGGAGCGCGCGGCGGGCCGCCTCGTACGCCTGCCACTCGTGCTGGTACGTCCGGGCCCGGGTGAAGGCGTCGCGCAGCACTTCCTCGACGCCCATCCGCGAGGCGGGGTAGCGGCGGGTCTGGCCGGGCAGCGGCTGGAAGTTCGACTGCCGCACGTTCTCACCCAGCGCGAACTTCTGCCCGGGGGGCGCGCCGGCGAAGACGAGGCTGTCGTCGGGGAGGCCGAAGCGGAGCTTGATGACCAGGCTCTGCCCGCCGATGGTGTTCGCCGAGCCGTGGAACACCTGGATCGTCGTGACGCCACCCGCGAGCTGGCGGAAGATGGTGCCCCCGTCCTCGCGGAGGACGTCCTGGACGCGCGTCTCGGGGGTGATCGTGTTGCCGCCCTCGTTCACCGCCTCGATGGCGGAGTGCGAGTGCTCGTCGATGATCCCCGGCGTGACCCACCGTCCCTGGGCGTCGA
>JBEKGT010000066.1:0-9451 GCA_050012655.1 Gemmatimonadales bacterium
ACCGTCGCCCCGCCGCCGCTGCGCGACGAGGCGAAGCGGCAGGTGGAGCTGAGCGCCATGAAGCGCGTGGCGACCGGCCTCCTCGGCGCCGCGTTCGTGGTCTTCGTCGTGGCGCGATTCCTCGAGCGCACCTTTCCGTGGCTGGGCGTCGTCCGCGCCACCGCCGAGGCCTCGCTCGTCGGCGGGCTCGCCGACTGGTTCGCCGTCACGGCGCTCTTCCGCAAGCCGCTCGGCCTGCCCATCCCGCACACCGCGATCATCCCGACCCAGAAGGACCGCATCGGGCGGATCCTCGGCAACTTCCTCCAGAACCACTTCCTCTCGACCAACGTCCTCGCCGGGAACCTGAAGTCCACGCGCATGGCGGAACGCGTCGCGCGGTGGCTCTCCGACCGCGGCAACGCCCGGCGGCTCTCGCGCCAGCTCGCGGGGGGCGTGGCGCAGACCGTGGCCTCCATCCCCGAGGCGCAGGTGCGCGCCCTCATCCGCGAGAGCGCCGTCTCGCGCCTCCAGGCCATGCCGCTGGCGCCCTTCCTGGGCAACATCCTCGCCGTCGTCGCGACCGACGACCGGCACCAGGCGCTCCTCGACGAGGCGCTGCGCCTCGTGGCCGACGCCATCGATGCCAACCAGACGACCCTGCGAGAAGTGGTGCGCGAGCAGAGCCCGTGGTGGGTGCCCGGCGCCGTGGACAACGCCCTCTACCAGCGCTTCGTGGACGCCGCCCGCCGCTTCGTGGACGAGGTGCGCGCGAACCCGCACCACCCGGTGCGGCTCAAATTCGACGTCGCCTTCCGGCGGTTCATCGAGCAGCTCCGGACGGCGCCCGAGGTGATGGCCCGCGCCGAAGCGCTCAAGACGGAGCTGCTCGACCCGCAGGCCGTCGAGGATTTCGCGGCGACCCTCTGGGACCAGGCGCGCGGCGCGGCCGAGCGCTTCTCTGCGAAGCCGGAGGAGGGCGCGCTCGAGCCGCTGGAGCGCGGCATCGTGGCGGTCGGCGAATCGCTGCTGAGGAATCCCGCGCGGCTCGAAGAGCTGGACGACTTCATCATCCACTTCATCGCCTCGCTCCTCGAGCAGCACCGGCAGGAGGTGGCCGACCTCATCGCCGAGACGGTGCGGCAGTGGGACGCCAACCTGGCGGCGCATCGCATCGAGCTCGCGGTGGGGCGCGACCTCCAGTTCATCCGCCTCAACGGCACGATCGTCGGCGGGCTCGCCGGCCTCGCCATCTACCTGGCGACGCTCCTCTTCCGGTAAAGCGCGACAGCCCGCAGTTTCCTCGTCGGCCGCGCCCACGCGCGGCCGCCACGCCATCCGATCTGTGCCGATGCACTTCCGAGGAGGACGTATGCGCCGGACGCTCGCCGCCCTGGTCATGCTCGCCGGTCTCTCCGCCGCGGCCCAGGCCCAGCGGCCCGGCCGGCCCCAGCAGCCCGGCCAGGCGCCCCCCGCCGCCCAGGCGGCGCAGCCCGCGCCTTCGAGCGGCGACAGCACGCCCCGCCGGGAGTCCCAGGTGGCCGCCGTGCCCCGCGAGGAGTCGTCGGTCACGGAGCACACCCTCCGCATCGCCGGGCAGAGCATCCCCTACCGCGCGACCGCCGCGACGACCCTCCTTCGCAACGACAGCGGCGCGCCGATCGGCAGCCTGTACTACACGGCCTACACCCGCACCGACGTCGGCGACCCGAGCCAGCGCCCGATCGCCTTCGTCTACAACGGCGGGCCCGGCTCCGCCTCGGCGTGGCTCCACATGGGCGCCTTCGGCCCGCGCCGCATCGTCACCAGCGATGCCGCGCCGACGCCGCCGCCGCCCTACCAGCTCGTGGACAACGCCAACAGCCTCATCGACGTCGCCGACCTCGTGTTCATCGACCCCATCGGCACGGGGTTCAGCAAGCCGGTCGGCCGGGGCACGGGGAAGGACTTCTGGGGCGTGGACGAGGACGCCGCCTCGCTGGCGCAGTTCATCTCGCTCTACGTGAGCCGCAACCGGCGCTGGAACTCGCCCAAGTTCCTCATCGGCGAGAGCTACGGCACGACGCGCTCCGCGGTGCTGGTCAACCGCCTCCAGTCGCGCGAGGGGATGGACTTCAACGGCGTGGTGCTGATCTCCTCGGTGCTCGATTTCGAGACGCTGGCCTTCGCGCCGGGGCACGACCTCTCGTACCAGCTGTACCTGCCGTCGTACGCCGCCACCGCCGCGTACCACCACGTCATCCCGCAGCCCCGCGACCTGCCGGTGTTCCTCGACTCGGTGCGGCGCTTCGCCCTGGGGGAGTACGAGGCGGCGCTCGACAAGGGCACCGCGCTCGGCGCCGACGAGCGCGCGGCCGTGGTCCGGCGTCTGGCCGCGTACACGGGGCTGAGCGAGGAGTACCTGACGCGCGCCAACCTGCGGGTGAACCTCCGGCAGTTCATGGCGGAGCTGAACCGCGCACGGGGGATGAACACCGGCCGCCTCGACGCGCGATTCACTGGGCCGATGATGGACCTGCTGACGGAGAACGGCGAGGGGGACCCCCAGTCGCTCGCGGTCAGCGGCGCGTACACCGCCGCGATCAACAGCTACCTCCGCGACGAGCTGCACTTCGGCGGCGACCAGCGCTACGCCATCTCGGGCGGCGGGCAGTGGAACTGGGTCCGGGAACCCGCCCAGGGCGGCCGCGGGGGCGGCGGCGGGGGCCGGATGGGCTCGCCCTACGTCGGGAGCGACCTCGCGCAGGCCCTCGTCTCGAACCCGAACCTCCGGGTAGAGATCGAGAACGGCTACTACGACCTGGCCACACCCTTCTTCGCGACCGAGTACACGATGGACCACCTCGGTCTCCCGCCGGAGCTGCGGAGCCACATCGCGCTCCGGTACTACGAGGCGGGCCACATGATGTACCTGCGCGAGAGCGACCTCGCCGCCCTCAAGGCGAACATCGCGCGGTTCATCGGCGCCGCGGCGCGCGGGCGGTAGGGCAGTCGAGGCCAACATCGAAGGGCCGGCCCTTCGACATCCCGAACCGTCACCACACGGCCTTGCCGGTCGCGGGGAGGCCGCTTGGCCCGCCTAGGCTCCTCCACCGGCGGTCAGTGCCGCCAACTCTCGCCGAATGAGGAACGGGTCCTCCCCCTCGAGGCCCCGAAGGCGCCGGCTCACCGCGCGGAACAGCTTCCGGAGCACACCGTACGCAGCCCGGTGCTCCGGCCGCGGCCGGCGGCGCCGCGGCTCCTCGAGCACCACGAACGGCGCGGTCACCTCGGCAAGCGTCCGAGGCTCCCCCGCCTCGCGAAAGCACACCCACGCCGCGTGGAGCGCCGCGCCGAGCGCCGCGCCCTCCCCCGCGACCGGCACCGTCTCGGCGCCGAAGACGTCGGCGATGGTCTGGCACCACGCCGGCGAGGCGGAGAGCCCGCCCGTCAGACGGATCTCCCGCGGTGTCCCCGGCATCCGCGTGGACCCCTCCCACAGGTTGAGGACGTGCCCCTCGACGACGGCGCGGCACGCGGCCGCCGGCCGCGCCCCCGCCAGATCGGCCACGTCGAACCCCAGGGTCGCCGCCGCGCCGAAGGGCACGTCGGGCGTCCGCTCCCCCTCGTACCACGGGATGAGGACACGGCCACCGTTCCCCGGCGGCGCCTCTTCGACCAGCGCCGCGAACGCCTCGTGCGAGAGCCCCAGGCGCTCGCGCAGTGCATTGTATCCGTTCGAGAGATTCGAGACGCAGAGCAGCGGAAGGAACCGGCCGGTGCTGTCGCAGAATGAGGCGATCTCGCCCGTGGGGTCCACGTACGGCGCGTCGAGCACCGTGCAGGCTGTCCCGCTGGTGCCGAGGCTCACCGTGAAGATCCCCGGCTCGAAGTTCCCCGTGCCCAAGGCACCGTACATGTTGTCGCCGCTGCCGGCGTCCACACGACACGCCGGCGAGAGCCCGAAGCGTCCGGCGAGCGCCACCCCGACGCGCCCGATGCTCCGGTCCGCCGGAGCGAGGGGCGGCAACCTCTCCGCGAGCCGGGGCGCGATCACGTCCATCACCCGCTGCGACCAGCGCCCCGTGCCAGGGTGCCAGAGCGCCATCCCCGATGTGTCACCAGGCTCCAGCGCCGCCACACCCCCGTCGGGGCCGCCGGTGAGGAACCAGTTGACGTAGTTGTGCACAAGGAAGAGGGTGCGTGTCCGCGACCAGTGCTGGGGCTCGTGCCGCTTGAGGTGGAGGATCTTCCCGGCCGTGTAGCCGGTGCGCTGGCTGTTCCCCACCTCGCGCAGCATCGCGTCCAGGCCGCCCACCGCGTCGGTGAGGATACGGCACTCCTCCGCCGTCGAGAAGTCGTTCCACAGCTTGGCCCGCGGTCGCGCGAGCGAGCCGTCCTCCGCGAGCGCGACGAGGCCGTGCTGTTGCCCCGACACCGAGATGGAGTGGATTCGGCGCGCCAGGTCCCCCGCGGCCGCCATCCGGCCGAGGAGCACCTCCACCGCCTCGATCCACATCCGCGGGTCGGACTCCGAGACGCCCTCGCCGAGCCCCTGCACGGCGCCGCCCCGCGTCCCGTACTGGGGCAGGTCGCGATCGTAGTCCACGCGGTCCACGTCGACGACCGCTCCCACCGCAGGGTCGATGATGACGAGCTTGGTGCTCTGCGTCGACACGTCCAAGCCGGCGAACAGCGGACCTGCAGTCTCGCGCTCGCTCACCGCTCACCTCTCACGTCGATCACGTCTCGCCTCTCGCCCGGTGCGCGCGCGGCGCGCGTGAACGCTCAAAGGCTGCCGCTCACCGGGATAGCGTACGCCGCGAGGGCGGCGTGCGCCAGGAATCCGTGCGCCTCATGGCCAGTCATGCGGCCAGTGTACGCCTCGCCTCCGCAGCGCGCCAGCGTGAAGGCGACGCCGGCTGCGGCACCGTGCGGGGCATCGGGTGCCTGCGGGCGGCCGCCCCCTTCGGTTCACCGGCCGTGTATATTCAGTCCCCCGTGCGGGCCAAGGCCGCCGCCTCGGCCCCCGAAGCCCGCCCCTCGGAGCCGACTACCGGATGGACGAAGGCGAAGGCGAGCAGCGCTCCTCGATGCCGCACCAGGTCAAGCGCCTGCTGCTCGGCAAGCCGCGCGACCTCCAGGACCAGCGCCTCTTCCATCGCCTCTCGCTGATCCCCTTCCTGGCCTGGGTGGGGCTCGGCGCCGACGGGCTCTCTTCGTCGTCGTACGGCCCGCAGGAGGCTTTCCGGGCGCTCGGCGAGCACACCTTCCTCGCCGTCGCCGTCGCGGCGATGATGGCGTTCACCGTCATCCTCATCGCCAGCGCCTACAGCCGCATCATCGAGCAGTTCCCGCACGGGGGCGGCGGCTACGTCGTCGCCACCAAGCTCCTCGGCCCGCGCGCGGGCGTGGTGTCGGGCAGCGCACTGCTGGTAGACTACGTCCTCACAATCGCCACGAGCATCGCCGCCGCCGGCGACGCGATCTTCTCGTTCCTCCCGGCGGAGTACACCTGGGCGAAGCTCCCCTTCGAGGCGCTCGCCATCGTCGCCCTGACGACGCTGAATATCCGCGGCGTCCGGGAATCGGTCATGGTCCTCCTGCCGGTGTTCCTCGTCTTCCTCGTGACGCACGTGCTGGTCATCGGCGGCGGCATCCTCTTCCACGCCCGCGACCTTCCCGCCACGGTGCAGCACGTGCGGGCGGGCTACAGCCAGGGGCTGGCCGCGCTGGGCGCCGGCGGCCTCGCGCTCCTCTTCGGGCGGGCCTACTCCCTGGGCGGCGGTACATACACCGGCCTCGAGGCGGTCTCCAACGGCTTGCCGATCATGCGCGAGCCGGCCGTCCAGACGGGCCGCCGGACGATGCTCTACATGGCAGCCTCGCTGGCGTTCACGGCGGCGGGGCTCCTCGTCTGCTACCTCCTGTGGCACGTGCAGCTCGAGCCCGGGAAGACCGCCAACTGGTCGCTGCTGGAGCGGATGACGGCCGGGGTGCCGGGCGGCGCCACTTTCCTCGTCGTCACCCTGCTGTCCGAGGGCGCCCTCCTGGTGGTGGGCGCGCAGGCCGGCTTAATCGACGGGCCTCGCGTCCTCGCGAACATGGCCGTGGACTCCTGGGTGCCACACCGCTTCTCCGCGCTCTCCGACCGGCTCACCACGCAGAACGGCATCGTCCTGATGGGGGGGACGTCGCTGGTGGCGCTCCTCTACACGCGCGGCGCGGTAGGCCACCTCATCGTGATGTACAGCATCAACGTGTTCCTCACCTTCTCTCTCTCGATGTTCGGGATGCTGCGCTACTGGGCGCGGGAGCGCGCCGCCCCGGCCGCGCAGCGCGCCCGGCGCACCGCGCTGTTCGCCGCGGGCCTCGTCCTGTGCGTCACCATCCTGGTCGTCACGGTCCTAGAGAAGTTCGCGGAGGGTGGGTGGGTCACCGTCGTGGTGACGGCGGCCCTCGTTACCCTCTGCTTCGTGACGCGCAAGCACTACCGCCGCGCCGCCGCGACGATGGAGCGGCTCTACGCCGAGCTGGGCAATCTGCCCGCTTCGGAGCACGGGCCGCTCGTCGCACCCGACCCGAAGCAGCCGACCGCCGTCGTGCTCGTGGCCTCGTACAGCGGCCTTGGCATCCACACCGTGCTGAACATCTTCCGGGCCTTCCCGGGCTTCTACAAGGGACTGGTGTTCGTCTCGGTCGGCGTGGTGGACTCCGGCGAGTTCAAGGGCGAAGGCGCCGTCGAGGATCTGCAGCACCGCACCCGGGAGATGCTGGAGGGTTACCTGGAATTGGCGCAGGGAATGGGCGTTCCCGCGGCGTGCCGCATGGCGGTCGGCACCGACGCGGTGGACACCGCCGAGGCGCTCTGCCTCGCCGTGGCGAAGGAGTTCCCCAAGTCGACCTTCTTCTCCGGCAAGATGATCTTCGAGCGGGAGCGCTGGTACCACGCGCTGCTGCACAACAACACCGCCCTGGCGCTACAGCAGCGCCTGCAGTGGGCCGGCAAGACGATGGTGACGCTGCCGGTGCGGCTGCAGGAGATGTGAGCCCGGTCCTCCTGGGCGTTGACCGCGGCGCAGCGAACGTCTATCGTGCGCCGTGCCCGTGAAGACCGCCGCCCGCCGTACTCTCTTCCTCATCTCGTCGCTGCTCGCCGCACTCGCCGGCCTCCGCGCCGGCCCCGCGGCCGCCCAGGACCCGCCGCGCGGCATCCTCGCGCCGGCGATCGCCCCCCTGCTGCAGACGCACCGCTACCGCCACGCGACCTGGGGCGCGCTCGTCGTCAGCCTCACCCGCGGTGACACCCTCTTCGCCTGGCGCCCCGACCGCCTGATGGTGCCGGCGTCAAACGCCAAGCTCTTCACCACCGCCGCCGCCCTGCACTACCTCGGCACCGAGTTCCGCTTCGTCACCGTCCTCTTCGCCGACGGGCGGGTGAACGACGGCGTGCTGTACGGCGACCTGGTCCTCTACGGCACCGGCGACCCGACCTTCGGCCTCGACACGGCGAGCCTCGCTCCCTTCGCCGACAGCGTGGTGCGCGCCGGCATCCGGCGGATCCGGGGCGACGTCGTCGGCGACGCGTCGTTCCTCGGCGCCGAGCTCACCGGCCCCGGGTGGTCGCCGGACAACTTCTCCCGTCCCTTCGCAGCGCCCCCGTCCGCCCTCAACGCCGCCGAGAACGTCATCGTCATCACGGTGACGCCGGGGCGGTCCACCGGCGATTCGGCCCGCGTGAGCGTGGACCCGCCCAACGACTACTACTCCGTGGTGAGCGTGGTCGTCACCGGGCGGCCGCGGAGCCGCACCCGCATCACGGTGGAACACGGACCGGCGCACGGCGTCGTCGAACTGCGCGGCGTGATCGCGCCCGACCGCGCAGCCTGGCGCACCAGCGTCGTCGTCGGGGAGCCGGCGGTGTTCGCGGCGGGCCTGCTCCGCCGCCTCCTCGCCGCGCGCGGCATCGTCGTGCAGGGCGGCGTGCGCTCGGAGACCGGCGATGCCCCCGAGCGCGCGCGGCAGATGCTCGCCGCCACCCACGGCGCGAGCGACCCCTTCGCGAACGCGATCGCCGTGCGCCGCTCGCCCCCCCTCGACGAGCTGGTCACGTTCATCAACCACCGCAGCCACAACCTCTCGGCGGAGCTGGCGTTCCGGACCATCGGGCGGACGGTGGGGGGCGCCGGCACCTTCGCGGCGGGCGCGCAGGCCGTCGCGCGCTTCCTGCGGGAGCAGGTCGGACTGCCGGCGGGGTCGTTCCGCGTCACCGACGGCTCGGGGCTGTCCCTCCTCGACGAGGCGACGCCCCGCTCCCTCGTGCAGTTGCTGGCGTGGATGCGCCGCGCGCCCGAGGGCCGGGCCTTCTACCAGTCGCTGCCGGTGGTGGGTGAGGGGATCCGCTCGCGGATGCTGGGGACGGCGGCGGTGGGGCGCCTGCGCGCCAAGACCGGGACGATGAGCACCGTCTCGGCGCTCTCGGGCTACGTCTCCGCGGCCGGTGGGGAGGAACTGATCTTCTCGCTGCTGGTGAACGACCCGCCGTCGGTCCAGCGCGCCCGCGACACGCAGGACAGCATCGGCGTCCTGCTCAGTCGCTTCGACCGGGACTCGCTGCCGCCTCCGGAATCCGCTCGACCCGCCGCGCGCCGCGGAACATCGCGCGCAGCGCTGCCGCCTCGGCGCTCCCGCCCGCGAGGGGGGAGCGGCACACCCCGCCCGTAGCGGCGCTGGCGTGCACCACGTAGCCCGCGCCGTCCGCGAGAGCCACGTGGGTGATGCGCCCCTCGCCACGGGCCAGCCGCGGGCGCGACGGACCCTCGTCGCGCGCGAGCGGCTCCTCCCCGAAGAAAAGCAGGTCCCCGGCCGCTAGATTCTGCAGTGCGTCGGCCCCCTCCACGGCATCGCCGCACTGCGCCTGCTCGGACGCGTCGCGCGGGAGGCGCAGGCCGCGGGACCGATATGTCGCCTGCACCAGCCCGGAGCAGTCCACGCCCCAGGGCGTCACGCCGCCCCAGCGGTAGGGCGCGCCGGCGAAGAACACCTCCGCCCACTCGGCAGCGCTCATCGCCCGCGCCTCCTCCTGCAGGTCGCCCTCGGGCGCCACCCGCCCACCGGCGACGGGCGCCACGCGGCCGTCGGGGAGCCGCACCGCGCCGTCGCGCGCGAGCGCGACCCGCGCGCCGAGTGGCAGCAGGAGGCGGTGCCCGCCCACCGCCACCACCGCCCCGAGGCTGGCGGCATGCGCGTCGTCCCGCCACGCGGCCACCACAGCGTCCGCGCCGAGCAGCAGGTGCCCGCGGTGCACCCAGCCGGTGTGCTCGTCCTCGCCCCGCACCCGCACGAACGACCCACGCTCCTCGAGCACGTCGAGGACGTGGCCGAGGAGCGCCTCGGACGTCAGCTCGGAGCGGTGGTCGGGGCTGCCGTAGACCGGTGCGAGGACGGAAGCGACGAGGGCGGCGCTCATCCGCCGAGGCCGGGGATCCCGTCG
>JBEKGT010000067.1:0-12838 GCA_050012655.1 Gemmatimonadales bacterium
GGAGCGCCGGCCCCGAGCGTGCGGCCCGCCGCGCCCCTGTGCCGCCGCGCCCGTGCGCCGCTGCGGCTCCCAGCGCCGGGACCTGCGCCGCGCCGCTGTCGAGGAAGTGGAGCGCCACGAGAACGGCATCGTCGTCGAGGCCGCGGAGGCTCACGGCGACCTGGGGCCAGGCCGTGTCGCGCGCGTTCGGGGCGGGGGGCCGTCCGTCCACGAAGCGCGCCGTCACCTCGACGCCGTGCGTCGTGCCGACCACCGACCACCCCGCCGGCGCGTCCCCGCCGCCCTCCCGGAACCGGCGCAGCCCGTCGAGGTCGCGGAGCCGGACGGGCGGAGCGCCGGCGAGCTCCACGGCGATCTCGCCGCCGGCGACCACCGCCTCGCCGCGGGCGGGCGCGAGCGTCCAGCGCTGGCGGTCATCGAGGGCGAAGCTCCACGCGTCGCCGGCGTCGCGGCGCTTGCGGCGGGGGCGGCCGGCGACGGGGAGCGCCGCCGCCATCGCCGCCGCCTGCAGCAGGTCCCGTCGCCGCATCGCGCCTCGTCCTCCCGCAATGGAGCCGTGCTTGAAGTTGCCCATCCCTCGCCCTACCTTCGCTCCAATATGGCGCATCCCCCGGCCGGCCGCCTCGACGGCGCGGCTTCCGACGCATCGGTCCCCACCCATCCCGGCATCCGGCTCCTCGCGGAGCTGACCGCCGTCCTCTCCGGGAGCGGCTTCTCCGAGGAGACCCTCGTCTCGGCGGTCGACACGCTGCGCCGAGGCCTTCAGGCGCAGCGCTGCCGGCTGTGGGTGCGGGAGCCCGACGGCTCCGCCTTCCGCGCCATCGTGACCGAGGGGGACGTCCCGGCGCCGGGCGAGGCGGCGCGAATCGCCGAGGTGTTCGACGCGGTGAGCGCGCCCCGCGCCGACTCCTGGGACGTGATGGAGCTGCGCGTCCCGGTGATCCACGAGGGGGAGCGGCTCGGGCTGATCGAGGTGCTGGTCTCGCGCGAGGGGCGGGAGCGGATGGTCCGCGACGTCCTCGCCGTCGCCGCCAACATCCTCTCGCCCCTCCTCGCCTCCCAGGAGCTCTCGCAGGACCTCGCCGTCGAGGTCGCGCGCCGCGCCCGGGAGATCGACGCCCAGCGCCGCTTCACCGCCAAGGTCATCGACTCCCTCCCCCTCGGCCTGTACGTCATCGACCGGGACTACCGGATCCAGGCGTGGAACCGCAAGCGTGAGACCGGCACCCAGGGCGTGCCCCGCGACGAGGCGATCGGGCGCGCCATCTTCGAGGTCCTCGCGCGCCAGCCGCGCGACCTCCTGCGCCGCGAGTTCGACGAGGTCCTCCACACGGGCCGGATGCAGGTGATCGAGCAGGAGTCCACGGCCTCGGGCGAGTCGCGCCAATTCCGGATCACCAAGATCCCGATGCGCCTCAACGACGACGAGGTGACCCACATCATCACCATCGGCGAGGACATCACGGAGTGGCGGGACGCCCAGCGGCGCATCGCGCAGTCGGAAAAGCTGGCGGCCATCGGCCAGCTGGCGGCGGGGGTGATGCACGAGATCAACAACCCCCTGGCCACCATCGGCGCCTGCGCCGACGCCGTGCGCGGCAAGGCCGAGGACGCGGGTCCGGAGGTCGCGCAGGGGATCGAGGAGTACCTCAAGATCGTGGACACGGAGGTCCAGCGCTGCAAGCACATCGTCGAGGGGCTGCTGGACTACAGCCGCCCGAAGAAGGCGGCGATGGCGACGGTCGCGGTCAACACCGTGGTGGAGGAGACCCTGTTCCTCCTCAAGCACCACGACCGCTTCAAGCGGCTCGAGCTGCAGCGGGAGCTTGCCGAGGGTCTCCCCGCCGTCGAGGCCAACGCCGAGCAGCTGATCCAGGTCTTCATGGCGCTGATGCTGAACGCGCTCGACGCGATGGAGACCCGCGGCACCCTCACCGTCCGCACCGGCCGCAACCCCGCGCGCGCCGACGAGGTCTTTGTCGCCTTCTCCGACACCGGCGCCGGCATCCCGGGCGGGGACATCCAGAAGATCTTCGAGCCCTTCTACACCACCAAGCCTCAGGGCCGCGGCACCGGACTCGGCCTGTCCATCTGCTACGCGATCGTGGCGGAGCACGGCGGGCGCATCGCCGTGGACTCGCAGCTCGGCCGCGGCTCCACCTTCACCGTCTTCCTCCCGGTCCGTGCGCATCCTGGTCGTTGAGGACGACCGCACAGTCGGCCAGTACGTCGCCCGCGGCCTGGCCGAGCAGCAGTACGCCGTCGAGCTGGTGGGCGACGGGCGCGCGGCCCTCGACGCCGCGGGCTCCGGCCACTTCGACCTCATGGTGCTCGACCTGCGCCTCCCCGGGATCTCGGGGCTCGAGGTCCTGCGCACCCTCCGCGACCGCGGCGTCGGCACCCCGGTCCTCGTCCTCACGGCGCAGGACTCGGTGGAGTTCAAGGTGGACGCCCTGCGGATGGGCGCCGACGACTACGTCACCAAGCCCTTCGCGATGGCGGAGCTTCTCGCCCGCGTCGAGGCCATCGGCCGTCGCCCCAAGGCCCTTACCCCTCCCGTGCTCCAGGTCGCCGACCTGCGCCTCGACACCGGGAGCCGGGAGGTGACGCGCGGCGGCGAGCCGATCGAGCTCACCCCGAAGGAGTACGCCGTCCTCGCGTATCTGGCCGGCCACGCCGGCCGCGTGATGAGCCGCACCCTCATCACCGAGTACGTGTGGGATTACCACTTCGATCCCGGCACCAACATCGTGGACGTCGTCATCAACCGCCTCCGCAAGAAGATCGACCAGGGGCGGCGGCCGAAGCTCATCCACACGGTGCGCGGGGTCGGCTACGTCGTGAAGGCCTGAGGTGCGCACCATCCGGATGCAGCTCACCGTGTGGTACGCGGTGGCGCTGCTCGGCACCGTGCTCGCGTTCGGCGTCACCCTCGCGTTGGTCCAGCGGGGCGCCAATTACCGGGAGTTGGAGCGCCGGCTCACCACCGAGGCCGACATCGCAGCGGGGCTTATCCAACAGGCGTCGCAGGGCACGGAGCCCCTTATCGAGTACTCGTCCGACCCCGAGCTGGCGCTGCTGCGGGTGGACGTCGCCGAGAACCTCGACCGCATCCAGGACTACGCGATCGTGGTGGACTCGGCGGCGCGCGGGCTGTACGGCTCCGCCGAGGTGCGGCGGCTCACGCCCGCGGCGTCGGACCTGCTGCGCCAGCGGGTCTTCGCCGTCGCGCACGAGCACGAGACCTTCTCCCTCGGCCTCGATCGCGTGGGGCTGCGGTTCGTGGCGCGCCGCATCACCAACGCCAGCCCCGCGATCCTCGCCGTGGCGGTCGGCACGCCCACCCGTGAGGTGGACATCTCCCCGATGCGCCTCGCCACCTCGATGCTGGTGGTGCTCCCCTTCATCCTCCTCGCCGCCCTCGCCGTCGGGTGGGTGCTCTCCTCGTGGGCGCTCCGTCCGGTCGGGGACATGATCGACGAGCTGGAGGCGATCACCGACGGCCGCAGCCTCCACCGCCGCCTCCCGGTGCCCTCGGCCGGGCGCCCCGACGAGCTGGGCCGCCTCGCGAACACCCTGAACGCGATGATGGCGCGCCTCGAGACCTCCTTCGCGGCCCTGCGCCGCTTCATCGCCGCCCGGAGGCGCTCGGCCCCCTCGATGAGACCCTCGGAGAGGTGCGGCGCATGACGGAGCTGGTGGACGCCCTCCTCACCCTCGCGCGCGTGGACGAGGGCCGGCTCGAGCTGCACACCGAGCCCGCGGACCTCGTCGCCGTCGTCGCCGAGGTCTACGAGACCGGCCAGATGCTCGGCGAGGAGGCGGGGCTCACCGTCGTCCTCGAGCAGCCCGACGGGCCCGTCGAGGCCGAGGTGGACGCCGGCCGAGTCCGGCAGCTGCTGATGAACCTGGTGAGCAACGCCGTGAAGTACACGCCCGCCGGCGGGACCATCTGGCTCTCCCTCACCGCCACCCGCGAGACCGCCACCATCGTGGTGCGCGACACCGGCATCGGCATCGCCCCGGGGGACGTCGGAAGGGTCTTCGACCGCTTCTGGCGCGCAGACCCCGCCCGCTCCCGCACCGGCGAGCGCCCCGGGATCGGCCTCGGCCTCTCCATCGGGAAGTGGATCGCCGAGGCGCACGGGGGCTCCCTCGCGGTGACCAGCCGGCCGGGGCGGGGCAGTACTTTCACCGTCTCCATCCCCCGCGTGCCGGCGGCCCCTCCGGCTGTCATCGAATCGTAATCTGGGGCTTATTGAAGGGACATTTCGGACGTGTAGGTTATCGGTGGCAGCAGATGCCAGGAGGAACCGATGTTCGACACCCTGATCGAGTCCCGGCCCCACAAGGGCGGGGCCGGCAACTGGAAGACGGGGTTCATGTCCGTCGCCCTGCACGCCGCCATCATCAGCGCCGCGGTGTACGCGACGCTCCAGGCGGGCGAGTCGGTGGAGGAAGTTCGGCAGGTGGACGTGACCCTGCAGGTGCAGCAGCAGAAGAAGCAGGACCAGCAGAAGCAGGAGGCGGCGCCGCCGCCGCCGCAGATGAAGGGCTTCCAGACGCTGGCCATCCCGACCAATATCCCGGTGAACATCCCGCCGCCGTCCACGCAGGAGTTCAACGCCGCCGACTTCTCGGGCGTCGGCGTCGAGGGGGGCATCGCGCGGGGGCAGACGGAAGAGCGCCAGACGGTCATCCGCCAGGACCAGCCGTACCTCGAGGCGGTCGTGGAGGAGCGGCCGGAGCGCATCAGCTCGCCGCCGGTGCGGTATCCCGACATCCTGCGGCAGGCGGGCATCGAGGGGCGGGTGCTCCTCGAGCTCGTGATCGACACCAGCGGCCACGCCGAGCGCGGGTCGATCCGCGTGCTGTCGAGCACGCACCAGCTGTTCGAGGGACCGGCGCGGGAGGTCGCGCAGGCGAGCCTCTTCAGCCCCGGCCGTATCCAGGGGCGCGCGGTGCGCGTGCGGGTGCAGTTGCCGATTAACTTCAGCATCAGTCGTGCGGGCGGACAGAATCCCTAACGTGGCGTAGGCGCCGCGCCCAGCCGCGCGGCATGGGTCCGGAACTCGGAGGAACTGTCGCATGAACATGTCGTTGATCGAGCTGTGGGGGCACATGGGCTCGTTCGCCCGTGGCATCGTCTTCGTGATGGTGATCATGTCCGTCTGGTCGCTGGCCGTCTCGTTCGGGAAGTGGTGGAAGCTGTTCCGCGCCCAGCGGGAGACGCGGAAGTTCGCCCCCGAATTCTCGCGGTTCCTGCAGGAAGAGCAGATGGAAGGGGCCATCGCCCTCTCGGCGAAGTACAAGAAGTCCCACGTGGCGCGCATCCTCACCGGCGCCCTCGAGGAGATCAAGCCGCTCCTCACCGACAACCAGGTCACCGTGGCCGACATCAACTCGGCCGAGCGGGCGATCGAGCGCCAGATGCTGATCATCGTGTCGGAGCTGAAGCGCGGCCTCGGCGTCCTGGCCACCGTCGGCGCGACGGCGCCGTTCGTCGGCCTGCTGGGCACGACGATGGGTATCGTGAACGCGTTCACCGGCATGGCGGCCGGCGGCGGGTCGGGCGGCCTGGCGGCGGTGTCGTCCGGTATCGCCGAGGCGCTGATCACCACGGCCTTCGGCCTCATGACGGCCATCCCGGCGGTGTGGCTCTACAACTACTTCCAGACGAAGATCGATTTCCTGACCGTGGAGATGACGTACACGAGCAAGGAAATGATCGACTACCTGATCAAGGGTGTGGGGCACGAGTTCGGCCGCTCGGCCTTCACGAAGGACTTCCCGGCCAAGGTGACGAGCGGCAGTGGACATATCGACAAGTAGCCAGGGCGCGGTCAACGCCAACATCAACGTCACGCCGATGGCGGACGTGATGCTGGTGCTGCTGATCATCTTCATGATCACCGCCCCGCTCATCGCCGCCGGCTTCCAGGCCCAGATGCCGCAAGGCGTCAATCTGATCAAGGCCGAGGAGCAGAACGACGATGTGGTGCTGGGCATCGACCGCCAGGGCCAGTACTACATCAACACCAAGCCGTACGCGAAGGAGCAGGTGGTCACCACGCTGGCCGAGATCTTCGCCGCCCGCACCAAGGACAAGATCCTGTACCTGAAGGCGGACAACCAGCTGCGGATGGAGAAGATCCAGGAAGCCGTGGACATCGCCCGCAAGGCCGGCGTGCGCGTGATGAGCGCCGTGACCGAGCAGCGGCTCGGCACCGAGCCGACCGTCTCCCAAGAACGCGCGAGGTGACGGCCCCATGTCCATGACCGGTGTCAGCAAGGGGATGAACTCGGACATCAACATCACGCCGTTCATCGACGTGCTGCTGGTGCTCCTCGTCATCTTCATGATCACCCTTCCGATGGCGCGGAAGGTGCTGGACATCCAGGTGCCCGTCGAGAACCAGGAGAAGAACTCCAAGCCGACCCCGCAGATCGTCCTCTCGGTCCACGCGGACGGCTCGATGGACATCAACACCCAGCCGGTGCTGAAGGCCGAGCTGCCCTCGCGGCTCCTCGGGATCTACAGCGTCCGGCCCGACAAGCTCATCTTCATCAAGGCCGACAACTCCAGGAAGTTCATGGAGGTGATCGAGCTGATCGACATCGCCCGCGGTGCGGGCGTGAAGGTCTTCGGCCTCGCACCGGGCGACGCCAACGTCGCCGCGGGTGGAGGCGTGCAGTAGCGGCACGGCCGCGGAACAACGGCCGCTCGTCGGACGTAGGTTAGGTCAGAGATGTCCATCGAGCGCAGGGCCGTCAGGCAGGTCCCGCTGGCCACGTCCTTCGGCCGGCAGACCCTCGAACGCGGGAAGCTCCGCGGACTGGGCCTGTCGGCCGTCGTGCATGTGGGGCTCCTCGCCCTCGTCCTCTGGGGCCAGCACCGGATGATCGAGGCCGGCCTGATGCCCGGCCTGGGGCCCAACAAGGCAGGTGGCGGCGGGGGCGGCGGGCGCGTGGTCGTGCTCTACGTCCAGCCCCCGGCCGCCCCGGCGGCTCCCGCCGTCGAGGTGCCCCACCTCCAGGTGGTCACCACACCGGCTGTGCAGCCCCCGGAGGATGTCCCCGTCCAGATGAGTCCGGACGAGATCCGCTCCCTCCTTCGGGCCGCCACCCCGGGGAATGGGTCGGGAGCGGGGCCCGGCTCCGGGACGGGCTCCGGGGGCGGCTCCGGCTCCGGGGCGGGCCCCGGCACCGGACCCGACTCGGGCGGCGGGGGGGGAAACATCTTCCCCCCGCGGCTGGATGGGTTCATCATGCCGCCGGTCGACCGGCCCTCCTCGGTGCGGGGCACCACCGTCCGCGTGCGGATGGAAGTGTCGGCCCGGGGCGAGGTCCTCGACATCACGATAGACCCCCCCATCCGCGACCGCCATTACCGCGACGAGTTCCTCGACCGGCTGCGCCGCTACAAGTTCACCCCCGCGACAACCAGGGACGGGCGCGCCGTCCCCGGCGTCTTCGAGATCAGCATCGCCTTGTGATGCCGGCGGTTGTCTCCGGGCGCCGCCCCTGCTACAATTCCCCCGCCCAACTGGCGCCGCACCCCCTGGACAACCGTCAGCGCGGGACCCCATGCTCGCTCTCGTCCTCGTCGTCAGCGTCTTCGCGCTCCTCGTGGCCGTGCTCCTCGCGCGCCACGTCATCGGGATGGACAACGGTACTCCGGAGATGCGCATCATCTCCGACGCCATCCAGGAGGGCGCCGAGGCCTTCCTGAGGCGGCAGTACCGCACCATCGGCCTCCTCTCGATCGTGGTGGGCGTCGTGATCTTCGCGATCTACGCCTTCCTTCGGTCCCCGAGCCCGAACGATCCACACGAGGTCTCCCGCACCTGGCTCGCCCTCTCGACCACCGCGTCGTTCTTCTTCGGCGCGGCCTGCTCGGCGACGGCGGGCTTCGTGGGGATGTTCGTGTCGATCCGCGCGAACATCCGGGCGGCGAGCGCGGCGCGGACCAGCCTGAACCGGGCCCTCCAGGCGGCGCTCCGCGGCGGGGCCGTCTCCGGCCTGTTCGTGGTGGCGATGAGCCTCCTCGGCGTCGGCGGGCTGTACTTCGTGCTCGACACCTTCACGGCGATCCCGCCGCAGAAAATCCCGCTGCTGATCGTGGGCTACGGATTCGGGGCGTCGTTCGTGGCGCTCTTCGCCCAGCTGGGCGGCGGCATCTACACCAAGGCGGCCGACGTCGGCGCCGACCTGGTGGGCAAGGTCGAGGCGGGCATCCCCGAGGACGACCCGCGGAACCCCGCGGTCATCGCCGACCTGGTGGGCGACAACGTCGGCGACTGCGCGGGCCGCGGCGCCGACCTCTTCGAGTCCACGGCGGCCGAGAACATCGGCGCGATGATCCTCGGCTCCACCCTGGCGCTCCGCGTCCAGGCGGCCAACCCGACGGCGGCGTTCTCGATCGTCAGCGTGATGCTCTTCCCGCTCATCGTCCGCGCCTTCGGGCTCATCGCCTCCATCATCGGCATCATGGTCGTGAAGGCGCGCGAGGACGAGGACCCGATGCAGGCCCTGAACCGCGGCTACTGGGTCGCGGCTGGCCTGGCGTCGCTCGGCTTCATCGGCGGCACCTACTGGCTCCTCCAGTTCCCGGGGAACCCCGACGCCTGGTGGCACTTCGCGGCCGCGGGTGTCATCGGCATCGCGACCTCCATCGCCTTCGTCTACATCACGCAGTACTACACCGAGTACCGCTACCGCCCGGTGAAGAGCATCGCCGCGGCGTCGGTCACCGGGCCGGCCACGAACATCATCGCCGGCTTCGCTGTGGCGATGGAGTGCGTCGCGCTGCCCACCGTGGCCATCTCGACGGCGATCCTCAGCTCCTATTACCTCGGCAAGTCGGCCGTCCCGGGCGGCGGCCTCTTCGGCACCGCCGTCGCCACGATGGGGATGCTGGGCACCGCGGCGTACATCCTCGCGATGGACACTTTCGGGCCCATCACCGACAACGCCGGCGGCATCATCGAGATGTCGAAGCAGCCGGCGGAGATCCGGGTCAAGACCGACCGGCTCGACGCGGTGGGGAACACCACCAAGGCGCTCACCAAGGGGTACGCCATCGGCTCGGCGGCCCTGGCGGCCTTCCTTCTCTTCTCGGCCTTCATGGACGAGGTGGGATTCTACACCGGCAAGCCGTTCGACACCGTGAACATCGCCAAGCCCGAGATCTTCGTCGGCGGGCTGCTCGGTGCGATGCTGGTGTTCTGGTTCAGCGCGCTCGCGATCAACGCCGTGCAGAAGGCGGCGGTGAGCGTGATCAAGGAGGTCCGGCGGCAGTTCGCCGAGGACCCCGGCATCCTGGGCGGGACCTCGCGGCCCAACTACGCCCGCTGCGTGGACATCGTGACCATCGGCGCGCTGAAGGAGATGGTGGCGCCCGGCCTCCTCGCGGTCGGGATGCCGATTGCGGTCGGCGTCTCCTTCCGGCTCCTCGGCGTCGGGGCGGAGGCCGTCGCGGCCTTCCTGATGGTCGGGACGATCACCGGCATCCTCGTCGCCACGATGCTCAACAACGGCGGCGGCGCCTGGGACAACGCGAAGAAGTTCATCGAGACGGGCGAGTACGGCGGCAAGGGCTCACCGGCGCACAAGGCCGGCGTCGTGGGCGACACCGTCGGCGATCCGTTCAAGGACACCGCCGGCCCTTCGCTCCACGTGCTGATCAAGCTCCTGAGCACGGTCACGCTGGTGCTCGCGCCGTTGTTCATCTAGACGCTTGAACGCGCTCCTCGCGCGCAAGACGGTCGAGCAGTGCGTCGCCGACGGCGCGGTCGGCGGCGGGTTGAAGCGCACCCTCGGTCCCGTGGCGCTCACCGCGCTCGGGATCGGGGCCATCATCGGGGCCGGCATCTTCGCCGCCATCGGGACGGCGATCAGCGGCGACAGCGGCCACGTCGGCGCCGGCTCCGCGATCATCGTCTCGATCCTCCTCGCAGGCGTCACCAGCGCCTTCGCCGCCATCACCTACTCCGAGTTCGCCGCGCTCATCCCCATCTCGGGGAGCGCGTACACCTACGCCTACGCGACCCTCGGCGAGCTGGTGGCGTGGATCATCGGCTGGGACCTGATCCTCGAGTACGCCGTCGGCAACATCGCGGTGGCCATCGGGTGGGCGGGGTACTTCGACTCCCTGCTGCGCGGGCTGGGCATCGGGATGCCGCGCTGGCTCGTCACCGACCTCCGCTCCGCGCTCCACGACCCGGCCCTCCTCGCCGCGGCCCCGCACCTCGGCCCGGTCCCCATCGTCTTCAACCTCCCGGCCTTCGCCATCGTCGCCTGCATCACGGTGATCCTCGTGATCGGCACGAAGGAGTCGAGCTGGGTCAACACCGTGATGGTGGGCATCAAGCTCGCCGTCATCGGCCTCTTCCTGGTGGTCGGCTTCTTCGCCATCCAGCCGCACCAGTGGACCTCGCCGAGCTTCGCCCCCAACGGGTTCAAGGGGATCAGCGTCGGCGCCGCGATCATCTTCTTCTCGTACATCGGGTTCGACGCGGTGAGCACTGCCTCCGAGGAGGCGAAACGCCCCCAGCGCGACATCCCGATCGGCATCATCGCGTCCCTCATCATCTGCACCGTCCTGTACATCGGCATCGCGCTCGTCCTCACGGGCATCATCCCCTGGGACAAGCTGAACGTCCCCGACCCCCTCGCGGTGGCGCTCCAGTACATCCACGCCGACTGGGCGGCGGGCCTCCTCGCCCTCGGCGCGGTGGCGGCGATGACGTCGGTGCTCCTCGTCTTCCAGCTCGGCCAGCCGCGCATTTTCATGTCGATGGCGCGGGACGGCCTGCTCCCGCCTTGGGCGGCGCGGCTCCACCCCCGCTTCCGCACGCCGTACATCGCCACCATCATCACCGGCGTGTTCGTCGCGACCTCGGCGGCGTTCGCCCCCATCGGCTGGGTGCTCGAGCTGACCAACATCGGCACCCTCTTCGCGTTCGTGCTCGTGGCGATGGGGATCTGGATCCTCCGCCACACCGACCCCGACCGCCCGCGGCCCTTCCGCACGCCCTGGGTCCCGGTGCTGCCGATCCTCTCCGCGCTCTTCTGCATCTATCTCATGTTGAGCCTGCCGCTCCTCACCTGGATCCGGTTCGGCCTCTGGATGGCCATCGGCCTCACGCTCTACTTCCTCTACGGGGCCCGGCACAGCAAGCTCCGGGCGAGGCAAGCCGGAGGCGCATGATGTCCGCGGCCTGGGCGTTCCTCCGCCGGCGCACGCTGACGCAGTGGATCCTCTTCGGGATGGTGGCCGGCGGCGTGCTGGGCTGGGCGGCCCCCGACACGGGCGTCGCGCTGCAGCCCGGCTCGACGCTGTTCCTCCGGATGATCAAGTCCATCATCGTGCCGCTCATCTTCTCCACCCTCGTGGGCGGCATCGCGGGTCACGGTGACGACCTGAAGAAGGTCGGTCGCCTCGCCCTGCGCGCGATCATCTACTTCGAGGTCGTCACCACCCTGGCGCTCGTGGTCGGCCTCCTGGCGGTGAACCTCGCGCGGCCGGGGGTCGGCGTGGCGCTCGCTCCTCCCGCGGACGCCGGCCAGGCCCTCGCGGGCGCGAAGACCACCCTCACCGGCGTGCTGCTGCACATCGTGCCGCAGAGCTTCTTCGAGGCGGCATCGCAGAACGAGGTGCTCCAGGTGGTCTTCTGGTCCATCCTCTTCGGTCTCGGGCTCACGCAGGTGAAGGGGAAGCCGAAGGAGACGATCCTCGCGTTCTGCGGCGGGGTGGCCGAGGTCATGTTCAAGTTCACGGGGATCGTGATGAAGTTCGCCCCGATCGGCGTCGGCGCGGCCATCGCCTTCACCGTGGGGCACGGCGGGATCAAGGTCCTGGCCAGCCTCGGCGCCCTGGTCCTGACGCTGTACGGCGCGCTCGTGGTGTTCGGCCTTGCGGTGCTGCTGCCCGTGATGCTGCTCGCGAAGGTGCCGGTCGGTGCGTTCGTCCGGGCGATCAAGGAGCCCGCGCTGATCGCCTTCTCCACCGCCTCGTCGGAGGCGGCGCTGCCGCTGGCGATGGAGCGCATCGAGGCCCTCGGCGTTCCGCGCCGCATCGTGGCGTTCGTCATCCCCGTCGGCTACTCGTTCAACCTCGACGGCTCGACCCTCTACCTTGCCGTGGCCTCCATCTTCGTGGCGCAGGCAGTGGGCATCCACATGGGCCTGTCGCAGCAGCTGCTCATGATGCTCACCCTGATGATCACGAGCAAAGGCGTGGCGGGTGTGCCGCGCGCAGCGATCGTGATCCTCGCCGCCACGGTGGCGAGCTTCGGCCTCCCCCTCGAGGCGGTGGCCGTCGTCTTCGGCGTGGACCAGCTGATGGACATGGCGCGCACCACGATCAACCTGATCGGCAACTGTCTGGCGGCGGTCGTGCTGGCGCGGTGGGAGGGGGAGTTCGCGCCGGGAACGGCCGCGGGCGCGGCGCCCGCGTGAGGCCATCAGCGGTGTAGGGGATCGCCGTTCAGGCCGCGCCGCATGGGCTGCTGCGTGGGAGACGGTGAGCGGTAAGCGGTAACCGGTGAGCGGATAGCCGCGTGAGCGGGCCCTGCGGGGCCCGTTCGCGTTACAGCGAGCGCGCCAGGTGGATCGCGCCGAGCACCGCGTCCACGGTCGCCGGGCGCACCCTGGCGGCCGCTACCTCGACCAGGATCCGCGCCACCACGCGCTTTCGGTACGCCTCGCTGCGCGTCAGGAGACCGCCGCCTAGCGCCACGGGGACGGCGTGGCCCCCCGGGAAGCGCGCGGCCACGGTGGCCACGTGGCGCGCCAGCGCATCGGCGGCGGCGTCGGCGAGGCCCGCGGCCACCGC
>JBEKGT010000068.1:0-9183 GCA_050012655.1 Gemmatimonadales bacterium
TCGATCTGAGCTTCCTGAAGACGATGGCCCAATAGGCCCAGAACGTGATGCGTGATGAGTGATGGGTGATAGGCGCTAGGTGATGGGTGATAGGGGATGGGGAGGCGTGATAGGAGATAGGTGATAGGGTTGGTCCTGATTCCTGCCGCGATTCTGCTCCCGTGCGCAGGGAAACGATACCGCTGCTTCTGCCGCCGCTGCGCAGATTGACCGCGTGGCGGCGGATTTCGTTGATCTACTGGCTTGGCAGGAGGGCGTGGCGCTGGTGCGCGACGTCGTGCGCACGGCCCCGCAGGTCCGGGGCGCCGGGGCTGAGGACGTGGTGGACCAGATGCTCCGCGCGGCGGAGTCGGTCCCGGCGAACGTGGCGGAGGGGTACGGCCGCGGGCTGCGGAAGGACTTCGGCCGGTTCTTGCGGGTAGCCGCCGCGTCTGCGGCCGAGTTGGAGAGCCACATCCGGGTCGCGGAGGCCGCAGGGCGGCTGGATGCGGAGATGGCGTTGGGGCTGGTACGGCGAGCCCGGAGAGTCCGGGCGCTCGTGGTCGGCCTGCGGAGGTCGGTCCGGACGCGGCACACGGATTGAGCCGCCCGCACGCAGACGGGCGCGGGCCGGCAGTCCTCGCCAGCCCGCGCCCCATCACCCATCACCTATCACCTAGCGCCCATCACCCATCACTCATCACCCATCACTCATCACCCATCACGCGAGCGCATACGAGCTCAGCACCTTGATATAGTTACCCCGCTCGTACGCCCCCGGATTCCGCACCGCCTTCTGGGCGAGCGAGCCCCGCATCTGGGCGACGCTCTCGTACTCCCGCTCCTCCATCCAGTTCAGCATCTCCGTGCGCACCGTCGCGAGGTGGTCCACGCCGTGCTTCAGGAGCGCCGACGTCATCATCGCCACATTCGCGCCCGCCATCATCCCCTTGATGACGTCGTGGCCGGTGTGGACGCCGCCCGTCACCGCGAAATCGGCCTTCACCCGGCCGTACAGCACCGCGACCCAGTGGAGCCGCAGGAGGAGCTCGTAGGAGCTGCTCAGCGACAGGGTGGGGACGACCTCCAGGTGCTCGATGTCGAGGTCAGGCTGGTAGAAGCGGTTGAAGAGGACGAGGCCGTTCGCCCCCGCGGCCGCGAGTTGCTGCGCGACGTTCGCGAAGGCGGTGAAGCTGTGGCCGACCTTGACGGCGAGAGGGACCGTGACGGCCTTCCGCACAGCGGCGACCAGGTCCACGTACCGCCGCTCGACGTCGCGCGCCGAGGTGAGCGGGTCGGTGGCGATGTAGTAGATGTTCAGCTCGACCGCGTCGGCGCCCGCCTCCTCCACCAGCTTCGCGTACCGGATCCAGGCGCCAGGGGTGACGCCGTTGAGGCTGGCGATCACCGGGATGTCCACCGCGGCCTTGGCCTTCCGCACGTGCTCGATGTACGCGTCGGGCCCGAGCTTGTAGGTGTGGACGTCGGGGAGGTAGGTCAGCGACTCGGCGAAGCTCTCCGTCTGGGCGGAGAGGCCCCGGTCGAGCTGCTGGCTCTCGAGGGCGATCTGCTCCTCGAAGAGCGAGTGGAGCACCACTGCGGCCGCCCCGGCATCCTCCATCTCGCGGATGGTGTCCACCGACTGGCAGAGCGGGGAGGGGCCGACGACCAGCGGGTTCTTGAGCTTCAGCCCGAGGTACGTGGTGGTCAGGTCGATCACGACGCGCTCTCCTTCTTCTCGCCGTTGCCCGACATCGTGGCCATGTACGCGTACAGCTTCCAGCGGTCCGTCACGTCGTGCTGGGCCAGCGCGCCCAGCGCCTTGGCGGCGGCGGGGTCGGCGTGGTTGAGCATCGTGTAGCGGGTCTCGTTGTTGGTGTACTGGGTGAGCGCCATGCTCGGGGCCTTCGAGTCGAGCTGCAGCGGGTTCAGCCCCTGCGCGCTGAGCGCCGGGTTGTGGCGGAACAGCGGCCAGTACCCCGACTGCACGGCGACCTTCTGCTGGTCGAGGCCGTGGATCAGGTCGTAGCCGTGGGCGATGCAGTGGCTGTAGGCGATGATGATGGACGGGCCGTCCCACGCCGCGGCCTCGATGAACGCCTTCAGGGTCTGGGCGTCGTCGGCGCCCAGCGCCACCTCGGCGACGTACACGTTCCCGTACGCCATCGCCATCAGCGCGAGGTCCTTCTTCGCGCTGGGCTTGCCGCCGGCGGCGAACTTCGCCACCGCGCCGCGCGGCGTGGCCTTGGAGGCCTGGCCGCCGGTGTTGGAGTACACCTCGGTGTCGAGCACCAGGACGTTGACGTTCCGCCCCGACGCGAGCACGTGGTCGAGGCCGCCGTAGCCGATGTCGTACGCCCAGCCGTCGCCGCCGACGATCCAGACCTGCTTCTCGACCAGCGCGTCCGCCAGCGCGAAGAGGTCCTTCGCCCGGGCACCCGTGAGGGTCGTGAGCGCCGCCTTGAGCTTCGCCACCCGCTCGCGCTGGGCGGCGATGTCCGACTCCGTCTTCTGCGCGGCGGAGAGGATCCCTTCGCACAGCGCCGTGTCGAGATGGTCCTTCAGCCCCTCCAGCAGCTCGCGGGCGTAGGCCTTCTGCTTGTCGAGGGAGAGGCGCATCCCGAGGCCGAACTCCGCGTTGTCCTCGAAGAGGGAGTTGGACCACGCAGGCCCGCGGCCGGCGGCGTTCTTGGTCCACGGCGTGGTGGGGAGGTTGCCGCCGTAGATGGACGAGCAGCCGGTGGCGTTCGCGACGATCGCGCGGTCGCCGAACAGCTGGCTCATCAGCTTGACGTACGGCGTCTCGCCGCAGCCGGAGCAGGCGCCGGAGAACTCGAACAGCGGCGTGAGGAGCTGCGTGTCCTTCACCACGGCGGGATTCAGCGTTCCGCGGTCGAAGTCCGGCAGGGCGAGGAAGAAGTCCCAGTTCACGCGCTCGCTGTCGCGGAGCGCGGGCTGCGGCATCATGTTCAGCGCCTTGAGCCGCGCCTCGCTCTTGTTCTTCACCGGGCACACTTCGACGCAGAGCGAGCAGCCGGTGCAGTCCTCGGGCGCCACCTGCAGCGTGTACTTCTTTTCCTTGTGCTCCTTCCAGCGCGCCGGCACCGCCTTGTACGTCGGCGGCGCGTCGGCCAGCAGGCCGGCGTCGTACACCTTGGAGCGGATGACCGCGTGCGGGCACACCAGCACGCACTTGCCGCACTGGATGCAGATCTTCTCGTCCCAGACGGGGATCTCCAGGGCGATGTTCCTCCGCTCCCACCGCGCCGTGCCGCTCGGGTAGGTGCCGTCCTCCGGCATCGCGCTCACCGGGAGGGCGTCGCCGCGCCCGGCGATGATCTCGGCCGTGACCTGCTGCACGAACGGCGGCGCCTCCGCGGGCACGGGGGGCCGCAGGTCGAAGGCGCTCGACGCCGTGGCCGGGACCTTCACCTCGTGGAGCCCCGCCAGGGACGAGTCCACCGCCGCGAAGTTCTTCTGGACGACGGCCTCGCCGCGCTTGCCGAAGGAGTGGCGGATGGCGTCCTTGATCGCCGCGATCGCCTCGTCCTTGGGCAGCACGCCGCTGATGGCGAAGAAGCAGGTCTGCATCACCGTGTTGATGCGCCCGCCGAGGCCCGCCTTCTCCGCGACCGCCACCGCGTCGATGACGTAGAACCGCAGCTTCTTCGCGATGATCGCCTGCTGCACGCTCCGCGGCAGGTGGCCCCAGATCGCGTCCGGGCCGTACGGAGCGTTGAGGAGGAAGGTCGCGCCCTCCTCCGCGGCGTCGAGCATCGAGAGCCGCTCGAGGAACGAGAACTGGTGGCACGCGATGAAGTTGGCGCGGTTCACCAGGTAGGTGCTGTGGATCGGCTTCGGGCCGAAGCGCAGGTGCGACACCGTCACCGAGCCCGACTTCTTCGAGTCGTAGACAAAGTAGCCCTGCGCGAAGTTGTCGGTCCCCTCGCCGATGATCTTGATGGAGTTCTTGTTCGCCCCGACCGTGCCGTCGGCGCCGAGGCCGTAGAAGAGGGCCCGGACCGTCTTCGGTGACTCGGTCGAGAAGGACGCGTCCACCGGGAGGGAGGTGTGCGTCACGTCGTCGGTGATGCCCACCGTGAAGTGGTTCTTCGGCGCCGGCTTCCCCAGCTCGTCGAGGACCGCCTTCACCATCGCCGGCGTGAACTCCTTCGAGGAGAGGCCGTAGCGGCCGCCGATGAGGCGCGGCATCTGCTTGAAGGGCGTGCCGCCGGTCGCGAAGACCTCGCTGATCGCGGTGGTCACGTCGAGGTAGAGCGGCTCGCCCGCGCTCCCCGGCTCCTTGCACCGGTCGAGCACCGCGATCGCCTTCACGCTCGCCGGGAGCGCCGCCACGAACAGCTCGGTGGCGAACGGCCGGTAGAGCCGGATCTTGAGGAGGCCGACCTTCTCCCCCTTCGCGGCCAGGAACTCCACCGCCTCCTCGGCCGCCTCGGCGCCCGAGCCCATCATGATGACGAGGCGCTCGGCGTCCGGCGCGCCGACGTAGTCGAACAGCTTGTAGCTGCGGCCCACCTGCTTGGCGAACCGCTCCATCACGTGCGTCACGATCGCCGGCACCGCCTGGTAGTAGCGGTTCACCGTCTCGCGCGCCTGGAAGTAGACGTCGGGGTTCTGCGCCGTGCCGCGCACCACCGGGTGGTCGGGGGAGAGGGCCCGCGCGCGGTGGGCGTGCACCAGTTCGTCGCTCACCAGCGCGCGCAGGTCCTCGGTCGCCAGCTCCTCGATCTTCGCCACCTCGTGCGAGGTGCGGAACCCGTCGAAGAAGTGCAGGAAGGGAAGCCGCGCCTCGAGTGTCGCCGCATGCGCGATGGCCGCGAAGTCCATCGCCTCCTGCACCGAGCAGGAGCACAGCATCGCGAAGCCGGTCTGCCGCGTGGCCATCACGTCGCTGTGGTCGCCGAAGATGGACAGTGCCTGCGCCGCGAGCGACCGCGCCGCCACGTGGATCACCGCCGGCGTCAGCTCCCCCGCGATCTTGAACATGTTCGGGATCATCAGCAGCAAGCCCTGGGACGCTGTGAAGGTCGTCCCGAGCGCGCCGCTCTGCAGCGCGCCGTGCAGCGCCCCCGCGGCGCCGCCCTCGCTCTGCATCTCGATCACGCTGGGCACCGTCCCCCAGAGGTTCGGCAGCTTCTCCGACGCCCATTGGTCGGCCCATTCGCCCATGTTCGAGCTCGGGGTGATCGGGTAGATCGCGATCACCTCGCTCAACTGGTAGGCGACGCGTGCGGCCGCCTCGTTCCCGTCGATCGTCACCTTCGAACGCGACATCCCAGTCTCCGGTCGTGGTCCGCAGACGGCCTCAAGCGGCCGCCGGAAAGGGGACAGCGCAATTTGCGTTCCGCGCGCCCCGCCCGCCGGGGCCCGCGCCTCAGGCTTCCGGTCGCGCCCGCCGGCGCGCGTAAGTTCCGTGGCGACAAGGGTATGTCTGCGGGTGGCTGCCCGCCGGGGAGGCCCTGACCCCGCCGCCCGTTCCGGTCTCGCTGCCGCGCGGACCTCTCCCGAACCGGACGAAACGACGGCGGCCGAAGAGGGTTTCCCCTCGCCGGCCGCCATCCCGAGCACATCCGCCGCGCGGCTTCGGGCCGCGTCCGGCGCACCTCGGCCGCCTCAGACGGCCGCGAGGGCCTCCTCGATGGTGACGGCGATCTCGGGCGTGTGCGAAAGGGTGTGGTGGACGGTGCACGTCTCCGCCGCGCGCATGACGGCCTCGCGGTAGCGCTCGGGCATCCCCGCAGGGACGCGCACGCGCACCTCGAAGCGGCCGATGCGGTGGGGGTTCGGCGCGCCCGCCACCCCCACGGCGACCTCGAGGCCGGTGGGGTCCACGCCGCGTGTCGCCAGGAACTGCTGGATGAAGTACGCCACGCAAGTGCCGAGCGACGCCGGCAGGAGCTCCAGCGGCCCGGGCGCGGAATCCACGCCGCCCCCTTGCCGCGGCTGGTCCACGTGCACCTTGTGACCCCGGATGTCGGCCGTGAAACGGACGCCGCCGTCCCACGTCACGTTCACGAGTGGGCGCATCACTGCCCCTTCGGCGCCACGCCGGCCAGATGGTCGTCCAGCATCTTGGTGAAGTGCTGCGCCGGCGCCGCGCCGAGCACCCCGTCCACCACCTCGCCGCCGCGGAACAGTGCGACCGTGGGGATGGACCGGATGCCGTACTGCATCGCAGTCTGCTGGTTCTCGTCCACGTTCATCTTCGTCACCGTCACGCGGCCGGTGTACTGCGCCGCGACCTTCTCCAGCACCGGCCCCACCATCCGGCACGGCCCGCACCAGGGCGCCCAGAAGTCCACCAGCACCGGCCCCTCCGCCTTCAGGACCTCCTGCTCGAACGTCGCGTCGGTCACTTCCTTGATGTGCTCCGCCATCAGCTCCCCTTGGGTGTCGCGGTTGCGGGAGCGGCGCTCCGCTCCACGTCCTCCAGCACGCCCCGCAGCAGGGCGCGCACCTGTTCAGCCAGCGGGCGGAGGTCGTCCCGGCCCGCGATACCCAGCTGGGCCACGGGATCGAGCACCGCCACGACGCTGCGGCCCTCCGTGTCGGCCGCGTGCACCACCACGTTGCACGGCAAGAGGAGGCCGATGGCCCGCTCCGCCATGAGCGCCCGGTGCGCGATCGGGGGATTGCACGCCCCCAGGATCACGTACGGCCGGAACTCCACGTTCAGCTTCTTCCGCATCGTCGCCTTGACGTCGATCTCCGTCAGGACGCCGAAGCCCTTCGCGGCCAGCGCCTCGCGCACCAGCGCCACCGCCGCCTCGTAAGCGACGGGCACCTCGGCCTGGAAGCCGTACCTCAGCGCGGGAAGCGTCATCGCCGTGCCCTAGTGCCGCCGCCCGCGCCCGACCTCGACGTGACAATTGCGCAGGCAATTGAGCATCTGGACCACCCGCTCGTCGGCGATCGAGTAGTGCACGTTCACCCCGTCGCGCCGCCCGCGGACGATCCCCGCCGCGCGCATCCGCGCCAGCTGCTGCGAGACCGCGGCCTGCGGCGCGCGGAGCGCCCCCTGCAGGTGGCTCACGGTGTGCTCCCCGTCCTCCAAGCATTCCACGATCCGGAGGCGCACCGGGTGGCCGAGCACGCGGATCATCTCCGCGGCGTCGAGCAGGACGCGGGCGTCCAGCGGGGCACGACTCATCGAGATGGCCATACATGAATGTTATTATAGCGATTTCGCTATGTCAAGGTGCCCCGGGTCGCCGACGCCGGGGCTCCGGGGAGGCGTGTCCCGGCGCGCCGGTGCGGCGGACCACGGCGGCTGTGCGACGCGGGCCGTTGACGGCGCGCGCCGCGGTCGGCACGTTCGAGCGTCTTCCATCCCCGGTGCGTGCATGCGTTCACGTCACGTCGTCATCGCCCTCTTCGTCGCCGCGCTTGCGGTGCCCCCCGTCTCCGCACAGCGCGGCCCGGCCCCGGCGCGCGAGCGCTTCTCGCTGGCGCAGGTGCTCTCGGCGCCCTTCGCGTCGGACCTCGCGGCCGGCCCGGACGGGCGGCGCATCGCCTGGATCGGCACGGTGGACGGTCGCCGCAACGTGTACGTGGCGGAAGCGCCGGCGTGGGAGGCGCGGCAGGTCACGCGGTACACGGCGGACGACGGCCAGGAGCTGAGCGGTCTCGCGTGGGCCCCCGACGCCCGCGCGGTGCTGTACGCGCGGGGGGGTGATCGCAGCACCGCCGGCGAGGTCCCGAACCCTTCCAGCAACCCGCGCGGCGCGCAGCAGGAGGTGTGGCTGGCGCCGCTCGGGCCCGGCGCCCCGCGGCGCCTCGGCGAAGGGACCGAGCCCGAGCCTTCCCCGACGGGAGAGCGGGTGGCGTACCTCCTCCGGGACACCGCCTGGGTCGCGCCCATCGGTGCCCCCGGCCAGCCGCGGATCCTGTTCCGCGCCCGCGGCAAGACCTCCGACCTCGCGTGGTCGCCGGACGGCGTGCGGGTCGCGTTCGTGAGCGACCGCGGCGACCACGCCTTCATCGGAGTCTACGACGCGGACCGCGATACGGTCCTCTACCTTGCGCCGAGCGTGGATCGGGACGCGCTTCCGCGCTGGTCACCGGACGGACGGCAGGTGGCATTCGTGCGCGTGTTCGGCGGGGTGGGCGGCCCGGTGCCGGCGGGCGCGAGCGTGCTCCCGCCATGGGCGATCTGGGTGGCCTCCGCCGAGTCGGGCGAGGGGCACGCGGTGTGGCACGCCCCGACGACGCCCGATGGCGCCTTTTCCGGCGCCGCCGGCGCGTGGGGGCTGCTGTGGAGCGCCGATGACCGGCTGGTGTTCGCCGGCGAGATGGGGGGATGGCTCGGGCTCTACGCCGTGAGTCCGCAGGGCGGGGAGGCCATCCGCCTGACGCCCCCCGACTGCGAGGTGGAGTCGGCCGCCTTCGAGGCCGATCGCCGCGGCATCCTCTACTCCTCGAATTGCGGCGACACGGAGCGGCGGCACGTGGCGCGGGTCGTGGCGGCGGGGGGCGCGCCGCAGGCGCTCACGGGGGGCCAGACGATCGACTGGGCGCCGCAACCCCTGGCTGGGGGCGGCTTCGCGTACTTGAGCAGCGACGTGCGCCGGCCCGGCGCGCCGGTGGTGGTCGCACAGCCGGGGGGCCAGCCGCAGCGCGTCGGCGGCTTCGACCCCTGGCCGGGGTTCCCGGGCGCCCAGCTCGTCGAGCCGCAGTTCGTCACCGCGCGGACGAGCGATAGCCTCGACCTCAGGATGCAGTTCTTCCTCCCTCCCGGCGCGGCGACGGGGCGGCGGCCCGCGGTGATCTTCTTCCACGGCGGCCCGTCGCGGCAGATGCTCCTCGGCTGGCACAACATGTACTACTACCACAACGCCTACGCCTTCAATCAGTACCTGGCGAACCGGGGCTTCGTGGTGCTGTCGGTGAACTACCGGGGCGGGATCGGCTACGGGCGCGGCTACCGCACCGCGGCGCACCGGGGGATGCGCGGCGCGTCGGAGTACCTCGACGTGCTCGCGGCGGCCGCGTGGCTGCGCGCGCGTCCCGACGTGGACAGCGCGCGGATCGGGCTGTGGGGCGGGTCGTACGGCGGGTACCTCACCGCGCTCGGCCTGGCGCGGAACTCCGACCTCTTCGCCGCCGGCTTCGACATGCACGGCATACACGACTGGACGACGGACCGGGGCGTGCCGGTCGGCGCGCCGGCCCCGCAGGCGGCGG
>JBEKGT010000069.1:0-9134 GCA_050012655.1 Gemmatimonadales bacterium
GGCCCGCGAACTCCGCGAGCCGCTCGCCCTCGGTGGCGTCACCCTGCCAGGCGACGCTCAGGTGGGCCGGCTCGACGAACTGCGGACGGGCGATGAGGGTGATTCGGGGAGAGCGGAGGATTTCCATGGGCTGAAGACGTGATGGGTGATGGGTAATGGGTGCTGAGTGATGGGTGATAGGTAATGGGGAAGCGTGATGGGTGATAGGTGATAGGTGATGGGGCCGCCTGACGGCCTTCTACGCCAGCCCGAGCAGGTACGTGCTCCACGCTGCGTCGCGCTCGATCCTCCGGAGCCGCTCCGCCACGGCGGGCGGGATCGGCGGGGCCGCGAGCCCGACCTTGAGCGGCAGGTCGAGGGGGCGCGCGCCGGGAGGCGCCACCACCACGCCGGGGTTCAGGATGCCGGCCGGATCCCACGCCTCCTTCACCTTCCGGCAGAGCGCGGCGTACGGCTCGCCGAAGGTGTGGGCGAGATAGGGCGCGCGGAGGCGGCCGTCGCCGTGCTCTCCCGACGGCGTGCCGCCGAGGGCGAGCTGGGCGGAGGTCACATCGTCGAGGCAGGCGGCGAGGCGCTGCACTAGGTCCGGGGCGCGCACGTCGGCGATCACGTTGGCGTGGAGGTGCCCGTCCCCCGCGTGTCCGAAGATGACGATCCGAAAGCCGTGCCGGCCCGCGATGTCGCGCAACGAGGCGATGTACGCGCCGAGCCGCTGGACCGGCACGCATCCGTCCTCGACCAGCTGCAGGGAGCGGGTGTCGTCGGGCATCCGGGTCAGGATAGGGCTCGCGAGGTGCCGCAGCTCCCAGAGATCCGCCACCGTTGCGGGGTCGTCGGCGCGCTCGATCGCCGAGGCGATGCCCGTGAGCGCCTCGGCCGCGCCGGCGCCATCCCCCTCGAACTCCGCCAGCAGCACCGCTTCCGTGCCCTCCGGCAGCGCCCGGTGCGCGCTCGCCTGCACGAACTCGAGATAGGTGCGGTCCATCAGTTCGACGGCGGACGGCTCGAGGGGGAGGAGCGCGAGCACGGCGGGGCCGACGTCCTCGAGGGAGCGGAGAGCCATCAGGACGGTGGAGGTGCGCGCGGGAAGGGGCGCCAGCGCCACTTCGACCGCCGTCACGACGACGAGCGTGCCCTCGCTGCCCACGAGGAGCTGCGTCAGGTCGCCGGAGCGCGCCCAGCCGGGGAGGTCGTACCCCGAGGAGTTCTTCGGCGTGTGCGGCACCGCGGCGGCGAGGGCCAGCGCGTCCCGCTCGATCGCCGGTGCGGCGTCGCCGTAGAAGCGCTCCTCCGCCGCGGTGCGCACGTGGGTGGGCGGCTCCTCGCCGCCGGCTTCGGCGGAGCCGGTCTCCCCGTCCGCGGTGACGAACTGCAGCCCGGTCACCCAGCCGCGCATCGCGCCGTACTTCAGGCTGTGGGGGCCGGAGGCGTTGGTGGAGACCATCCCGCCGAGCGTGCAGAACTTCCCGCTGGCGGGGTCGGGCGGGAGGAAGAGGCCGTACCTCGCGGCCGCCTCGTTGAGCTCTCGGTAGGTGACGGCGGCGCCGGCGCGAGCGGTGTGCGCCGCCGGGTCCACCACCGGTGGCTGAGCGAACCCCCGCGTCAGGTCCACGACCACGCCGGGGCCCACGTTCCCTCCGGCCATCCCGCTTCCTGCGCCGCGGGGCACGAGCGGCGTCGCGGTCTCGCCCGCCCAGCGGACCAGTGTGACGAGGTCGTCCAGATCCTGCGGGACGGCCACGGCGCGCGGCACCACGCGGAAGATCCCCGCGCCCTCGGAGTACAGCGCGCGAGCCGTTTCATCGGTGCGGAACTGGCCGAGGAAGTCGGGGGGGGATTTCACTGCGGCAAGCTAACGGCGCGCTTCTTGGCTTGACAAGCTCGAAGGGTTCGGTGACGTTCCCAATTCATGCCTGAAAACACGCGCTCTCCGCAGCTGATCCGCCTCGAGGTGGACCGCCGGCTCGGCCACGAGTGGGACGAGTGGGACGGGAAGCCCCTCCCCGACGGCGGGAACTTCAGCGCACCGCCGCGGCGCTTCTTCTGGCACGCCGCCCTGACGATCGCGGTGTTCTGGGGTGCGATCTACCTCGGCGTCTTCCTCCTGGCCCCTCGGCTTGCCGACCTCTGGCCGCCGCTCCGGCCCGTCGCGTTCATCGCCGTGGGCGTGGCCGCGGGGATCAGCTGGCTCTGGTTCGGACTCCTCCTGGCGTCCTCGTACGGCCCGCGCCTCCTCCTCCCCGAGCGGCTTGCCGAGCGGGGGCCGCTGCTCAAGCTGATGCTGGGCACCTCGCGCGTCGCGCGACGCCTCGGGGTACGCGACTGGGTCGAGCACGCGGCGGTGGAGGTCTACAACGGCCTCGCGCTCCGCCGCGGCCGGAAGGTCGGGCGGGGCGAGCTGCTGGCCCTCATCCCGCGCTGTCTCTCGAAGGGCGCGCTCGAAGGGGTACTGGAGATTGCGGGGCGCTACGGCGTGCCGGTCTTCGTGGCGACGCGGGGCCAGCTCGCTCGCCGCGTGATCCGCGAGCGGCGGCCGCGAGCGGTGGTCGCCGTCGCCTGCGAACGCGACATGCTGACCGGACTCCACGACGTGGCGGGGAAGATCCCCGTCCTCGGTCTCACCATGCGGCTCCCCGCGGGGCCCTGCAAGGACGCGACGCTGGACCTCGGGAAGTTCGAGAGCTGGGTGAAGGGGTTTGTCGAGGAGGCGAAATGAGGTGATGAAGGTGATGGACGTGATGGCCCGGGTCCGGAGCCCGCGGTCAGGTCGGCAGCACCCCCCTCCCCTCTATCACCTCTATCACCTCTATCACCTCCATCACGTCTATCACCTCCATCACCTCCCCGTCCTCGCACTATCCGGCATCGGAAACCTCCTCTTCAGCCGGTCCACGACCTGCGTTAGCACCTCCCGCCCGGGGTGTCCCTCGGAGACCATCCGCTCCATCTCGCGCTGCGGCCGGCTGGGATCCACCACGTAGGTCGTCACCGCCTCTGCGGCTAGGCGTGTCTTCCCGGCCGTCGGGTCGGCGAAGAAGCGGAGCTTCACGGTGTGCTCGAGGTCGCTGAGGTCGGGGTCCGGTGTCGAGACGTGGTTGGTCACGTTGAACCACTGCGTCTCCACATACCCTTCAGCGGGGGAGATCCACTGGAGCGCCAGGCCGGCGTGCTGGACCTCCTCCGCGGCCGCCCGGGTGACCACGTCGGGAAGCGCATTGAGCAGGATGGTCTGGCTCCCCGGCACCGGTCCGTAGTACGGGCGAACGCCGCCGAGCGCGGCACAGCCCAGGAGTAGCAGCGCCAGGGTGGAGAGGACCAGCCGCCCCCCGGAGCTGGGCACTAGTGCTTCGCGGAGTCGGGGACCGGCGCGGCGGGGACCGCGACCGCGGCTGAGTCGGGCCGGCTGGCGGCGGCCGGCGCGGGGGCCGCGCCCACATGCTCCATCGCCGCCGGGCTGGAGCGTTCCAGGACCGCGGCCTCGAGCGCGGGCGTCGGGATGCCCACGCCGTGCTCAAACACCAGCCGGCCGCCGAACATCGCGGTCACCACGATGAGCGCGACGCCGATGACACCAGCGGTGAGGGCGACCGGCTGCTCCTTCTCGCTCCAGACGCCCTTCCGCATCAGCCGCCAAATGGCCAGGATCGCGAACAATCCGAGCACGATGAACGCCAGCGTCTCGTGCGTCTCCATGATGGCGTGCGCCTCGGCGCCGTGCGGCGTGGCGTCCTCCGCCAGGAGTCCCGTGACGATGGCCCCGCCGGTGCCGAGGACGCCGGCGAGCAGCGTCCAGAAGCCCGCGGCCTTGAGCGACTCGCGCTTGAGGAAGGCGCCGAGCAGGTCGAAGAGGACCGCCATCGGCAGGAGGGCCGGCGGGAGGTCGTTCAGCGCCGAGTGGAGGCGGGCGATGTCGTAGCCGAGCATCGGTCAGTCCTTGCCCCGTGGCAGGGTGGGCGGCTTGGGTGGTGGCGGGACCTGTCGCGCAGCGTCCGCCACCTCCACCAGCGACTTCTTGATCTCGTCGGCGATGCGCACGAAGGCCGAGGCGCGCGGGCCCGGCATCGCCGGGCGGGGCCGGATCTCGCCACGCTCGAGCCCGTCGAGGACCTGTTCGAGTGCGAGCTGCACCCTCGCGGCCTTGCGCCGGTGGGCGCGCGGGATGGAGGCGCCGATGCCGATGCCGAGAGCCCCCGGGACGAGCAGCACGAGAGGGACGGCGGCCGGCACGACGGCGAGGAGGAGCGCGGAGAGGAGCACGCCCGTGCCGGCCACGGCGCCGGCGCCCGTGATCGCACCGCCCCGGGTGTTGGAGACGTCCGCCGTGAGCGCGACGTGGCAGTACCCCTCTTCCAGGGGCGTCACCGCCACCGACACCTCCGCGGCGCGGGCGAGGTGGTACGACTTGCCTCCGACCCCGAACCCCCGCTTCATCTCCGCGAAGAACCCCTTCTGCGCCTCCCACAGTGTGCGATCGGGGAGGCGCCGCTTCACCGTCATCGCCTCGGTGTCCGCCATCCACTCGTCGATCGCGGGCTCGATGAAGGTCTTCTCCCCCGGCACGACGCGCGACGCGCCCACCAGCCGCGGGCCGAGCCACCGTGCCAGCGCGCCGTGGGCGCTCTCGAGCCCGCCCCTGGTCGTTTCCTCATAGAGCGCTTGCCGAAGGAACCGGCCCGGGATCCCGACCTCGCCGCCGAGCTTGAGGACTTCCTGCTCGCTCAGCCCTTCCCCCGTGTCCAGCTCCCCCGCCTGCAGCTCGGCGGCGCGCTGGATGATGCGCTCGAGGGCGGCGCGGTCGATCCGCCGGGGCGTCAGCTCGCCGGCCATCGCGTCACACCTTCTTCGGCTCCGCGGCCGCCGGCGCGCCGGCGGGGAGCGCGGTGCCCGGCAGGAACGCCGGCAGCGCCGACGCCACGGCGCTCGCCAGCGCCTCGTGCGGCATCGCGCCGGGCGCACCGGGGGGCAGCGTGCGGCGGTAGATGTCGCCGAACGCGCCGAGCAGCTCGATCGGGAGCGGGAAGATGATGGTCGAGTTCTTCTCGGAGGCGATTTCGGTGACCGTCTGCAGGTAGCGCAGCTGGATGGCGGCCGCCTGCGTACCGATGACCCGTGCCGCCTCCGTGAGCTTCTCCGATGCCTGCAGCTCCCCCTCGGCGTTGATGACCTTGGCCCGCCGCTCGCGCTCCGCCTCCGCCTGCCGCGCCATCGCCCGCTGCATCTCCTTCGGAAGGTCCACATCCTTCACCTCGACCGCCGAGACCTCGATCCCCCACTCCGCGGTGCGGGCGTCGATGATCGCCTTGAGGGTCTCGTTGATCTTCTCGCGCTCGGTGAGGAGCTCGTCGAGGACGTGCTGGCCCAGCACCGCCCGCAGGGTCGTCTGCGCGAGCTGGCTGGTGGCGTACAGGTAATTCTCGATCTGGATGACGGCCGCCGCCGGATCCGCCACCTTCATGTACAGCACGGCGTTGACCTTCAGCGAGACGTTGTCCCGCGTGATCACTTCCTGCGGCGGGATGTCGAGCGCGACGATGCGCAACGAGACGCGGTGCATGTGCGCGATCATGGACGGCAGGAAGATCAGCCCCGGCCCCTTGGTGTTCCAGTAGCGGCCGAGGAAGAAGGAGACGGCGCGCTCATACTGCCGGATGATGCGCAGGCTCGACAGCGTGTAGACCGCTGCCACGATGGCCAGGATTTCGACGATGCCCACAGATTGCTCCGGACGCGGGGAACGCGCGGAATATGGCCCCCGCCCAGGGGAGCAGCAAGCGAAGACGGAGGGGCGCGGTCGGGATCGCGGCGACCCGGCGGTCGCCATCACGGTGCTGCTCGAGGCGGGGCTCCCCGGGCGGGGCGCCCCGCCGTCGGCTCAGCCCAGGCCAGCCATCTCCCGTCCGCAGGTGATGCAGTAGCGCCAGCCGACGTCGAGTTCCGTGCCGCATACCGGACAGTGCATCACGCCCACGTTCTGGCCGCAGTGCGGGCAGAAGATGACGGTGCGGCCGACCGGGAGATCGCCGCCGCAATAGCCGCACTGCGCGCCGCCGATGGAGACGTCGCGGCCGGCGGGCGGGGGCGGCTCCTCGCTCCCGTCGTCGAGGGAGAAGGGGATCTCGGGCTCCTCGGTTCCCTCCGGGGCCGTCGGGAGGGGCTCGCTCTCGGCCAGTTGGAAGGCGGAGACGGCCGGGGCTACGCTCTCTGCGGCGTCGGCGCGGGGAGGGGAAGTCGGCGCGGAGGGAGAGGCGGCGTCGCCCGCGCGGGCGGGGCGGCCGGAGAGGATCACCCGCACCTGGTCGGGGTCGAGCCGCACGCTCGCGTTCGGGAAGCGGCGGAACACCCCGGTGTCGGGATTGACCGCGCGCACCTCGCGCTCGAGCTGATGGCGCACCTCGTCCGGTTCGGTCCGCGCGTAGCCGCGTTCGCCAGCGGCGAGCCGTAGCACCGTCATCTCGTAGTCCTGGTTGGTCTCGATGCCCAGGACGGCGCGGTGCGTGCGGTAGGGGACGAGATTCTGGTGGATCTCGGCCAAGAGGAGGGGCCCGTCGAGCCGGGTCGCATCGAGTTCGGCGACGTTGTCCACGAGGCGGCGGAAGAGCCGCTCGAGGTCATCGGGTGCGGACGACGGGCTGACGGATGTCACAGCGGCGGCGGTCCCCCTTTGCCGCGGCACGTTAGGCCCCTCGCGCGGTCCCTGTCAAGCGGAGGCGCCGCGCCGGCGGGCCGGCCCTCACCCGTGCCGGCGGAGGTCCGCGTCGGGGTCATAGCGCGCGTATCGCCCGTGGGCGCGCTCGGACTCCAGCCATGCCGCGAAGCGCGAAGGCTCCAGCCCGTCCGACGCCGTCTGCTCGGCCGCGGCTCGGGTGGCGAGGTGGTTCGCGTACTCGTTCTTGGCGTGCCCGGCGTGCCCCCGGACCCACTCCCACGCGATCCGCCGGCCGGCGGCGCGCTCCACCAGCGCCTGCCATAGGTCGAGGTTCTCGATGGCGCCCCCCTTCCGGCGCCAGCCCCGCGCCCGCCAGGCGCCGACCCACGCGGTCATCCCCTGCACGATGTAGTTGGAGTCAGTGACGAACCGGATGTCCGCGGCGCCGCGCGCCGCGACGAGATCCAGCGCCACGATCGTGGAGCGGAGGGCCATGCGGTTGTTGGTGGTGTCGGGCTCGCTCAGGAAGTAGTCGCAGCGCGCGATGCCGCCGCCCGACGCGTCGGACTCCGGCGCGCGGGCCTCCCCGACCGCGGTCTCCCACAGTTCTCGCTGCGTCCCGAGGCCGCCCGCTGCTGCACGATGTGCCGGTGCGCCGGTGCGCCGGTGCCCCAGGATCTCCACCAGCCCGCCGCAGCCCCCGGGGGTGGCGTGGTCCTGGCCGTTGCCCAGGCACGCCTCGTCGGCGTGGATGACGACGCGGGAGTCAGCGATGGATCAGCACCGGGACGACGGTCGCCCGGATCAGCTTCTCGGCGTGCGAGCCGAGCGGCCACGGCATGCCGCGGCCTCCGTGCGCGCCCGCCACCAGCAGGTCAGCGCCGGAGCGGGCGACCCAGTCGGCCATGGCCCCGACGATGTCGCCGCCGAGCAGGTGCGTCCGCACGGTGACCGCGTGCGGTGCCGCGACCGCGCGGGCGCTGGCGAGCGTCGCCTCCGCGTCCGCCCCCTCGCCGCCGACGTGCACGACGTCGAGCGAGAGGCCGCGCTCGGCGGCGAAGCGGCAGGCGAACTGCAGGGCATGAGTGCTGGTCTCGCCGCCGTCGAAGGCCACGACCGGCCTCTCGAAGGTGGACGGCCGGTCGCCGGCCACCACGACGGGGCGGGGGGCGCGCTTGATCACGTGCGCCGTCACGGCACCGATCTTTCCCGGCATCGTGTGGACGTCACCTCGCCGGCCGATCACCACCGCGTCCGCCTGCTCCGCCAGCCGGAGCAGCTCCTCGTCCACGATCCCCACCGCGCGGACCGTCTCCGCTTCGAGGCCCGCGGCCGCGACGCGCGCGGAGCCGGCCGCGAGGAACGTGCGGGCCCGCTCCTCGAGCGAGAAGCGCAGGTCCGAAGCCACCGGCGCCACGGGCACCCCTTCGGCCCAGAGCGGTCCGGCGGTCTCCATGAGCGGCGCTTCGAGGAGGCGGATGTCGGTGACGGCGGCGAGGATGATAGTGGCCTGCGACGCCCGTCCGAGCGCGAGGGCCGCCTCAAGAGCGGCCTCCGCGCCAGCCGAGCCGTCCAGCCCTACGAGCAGTCGAGTGAACACGACGCGACGATGTCAGTGTGGATGGATGCTGTCAAGCACTCAGCCGTCGAACGGCGGTTCCGCCTCGCCCCGCTCGGCGATCTGCTCCCCGTGCCGGGTGTGCTTCTCGAGGCACGACCGGCAATACCAGAGGTCCTCGGTGTCCTGGTCGGCGACGAGGTCCTCCGTCGCGCCGCAGTATACGCACCTGGGCTGTTCCCTCACGATCATCGCTGCACCTCACTTCCCTCGTGCACGTGGATCCCGGCCCCCTCCGTCACGACGCCGATGACGGCTGCGGCCAGCGCCCCCTCGCGGGACAGCCCCTCCAGCAGCGCCGGCCCCGCGCCGGGCCGCACCGCGAGAAGCAGTCCCCCCGACGTTTGCGCGTCGGCGAGGATGAGCCGGTCGAGGTCCGGAATAGCGTCGTCGAAGATGGCGATTCCGGCCACGGCGTCCAAGTTGCGCCGCGTCCCGCCCGGGATGTGACCCGCCGCAGCGAGCGCCCGCACCTCCGGCAGGAGCGGAACGGCCCCCGCCCAGAGTCGTGCGCCGGCGCCGCTCGCCGCGAGCATCGAACACAGGTGGCCGAGCAGCCCGAACCCCGTGATGTCCGTTGCTGCCCGCACCCCCGCCGCGCGCGCGGCGCGCGCGGCGCCGTCGTTCAGCGCGGTCATCGTGCGCACCGCCGCCTCGATGGCCGGCGCCGACGCGGCTTCCTTCTTGAGCGCCGTCGCGACGATCCCGGTGCCGATCGGCTTGGTGAGGACCAGCCAGTCGCCGGCGCGCGCGGCCGCGTTGGTCGTCATCTCCTCAGGCCGTACCTCGCCTACCACGACGAGCCCGTACTTCGGCTCCGGATCGTCGATGGAGTGGCCCCCCACGATCACCGCCCCCGCCTGCCGCACC
>JBEKGT010000070.1:0-14731 GCA_050012655.1 Gemmatimonadales bacterium
CGACCTCGGAGCCGCTGGACGCGACGGCGCGTATGGAGCCGTTTACGCCGCGGATCTCCAGGGTCTTCCCCAGTGCGACGGTGCCGTGCCAGCTCCAGCGGTTCCCGTCCTGCGCTTGCGCGCGCGCCGCGGGAGCCGCGGCGAGCAGGGCCGCCGCGCCGATGCAGGCGATGCGGATCGTGTTCATCGTCGCTCCTCTCACCGGCCGGCCGCGCCGGCCCGCTTCAGGTGGAAGTCGCCGCTCACCGTGCTCAGCTCGAGCCGGGCGTCGCCCGTCCCGACCGTGAAGTCGAGGTTGCGGCGCCCGAAGCGGCCGCCGCCGGCGAGGGTGACCGGGAAGTCGCTGTCGATCTCGCCGCTCACCGTGCGCACCGAGACGCGGGCGTTGAGCGCGCCGTCCACGTGGAGTGTCAGCTCGCCGGAGACCGAGCGGAAGGCGTAGCGCCCGCCCTGGTGGACCGGCCCGCCGAACTCCACGTCGCCGCTCACCGTGTTGGCGTCCACGCCCTGCCCGTCCACCCCCTCGAGCGTCGCGCGCCCCGAGACGCTGTGTGCGGAGACGTCCCCGTGCACGTTCCGGACGGCGACGTCGCCGCTGACGGAGTTCACCTCGACCCGGGCGGTGAGTCCGGCGACCTCGACGTTGCCGCTCACCATCGAGCCGTCGAACGCCACGCCGGCGGGCACCCGCGCGACGAACTCCACCGACGCCTCGTTGTCGCGGACGTGCGAGTGGCTGCGGCCGTGATGGCAACTCTCCTGATCGCCGTACACCGCGCAGATTGTCATGCCGCCCTCGCCCGGCTCGGTGATGAAGCGGATCTCGCCGCGGTCCTCGGCGGGGCCGCGCTTGACGGCCGACACCTGCACCTCGGGGCCGGCGTACGCCTCGACCCGGATCGAGCCGGCGATGCCGGTGATCTCGAGCGTCTTCCCGCGGGCCAGCGCGCCGTGCCAGTTGAAGTGGTCGCTGTCCTGGGCGCGGGCGGTCGGCGCCGCCGCGAAGGCGGCCGCGGCCGCGAGAGCGGTCAGAAGAGCGGTCCTGGTCACTGTTCCTCCTCGCGGCCGGCGCTGCCGCCCCGCCGCAGGTAGATCGTGCCGCTGAAGGACTCGAGCCTGAGGCGCGCGTTGCCGTTGCCCACGGTGAACTCGAACTCCCGGGGCCGGAACCGCCCCTGGCCCGGCGTCAGCGTCACCGGGAAGTCGCTCTCCAGGTCGCCGCTGAAGGTGCTCACCGAGATGGTGGCGTTCAGCGCGCCGTCGGGGCGGATCGTCACGTCGCCCGAGTGCGACTGGAAGCGGTAGCGCCCCCCGTCGCGGATCGGCCCGCCGAACCCGATGTCGCCGCTCACCGACTCCGCGCTCACGTCCTGCCCCTCCACATGGTCGAGGACCACGTCGCCGGAGACGCTGTGCGCCGTTACGTCGGCCCGTGCGTTGTGTACCGTCACGTCGCCGCTGGTGGCCGTCACCTCGAGCCGCCCGCGCACGTCGCCCACCGTCACGTCGCCGGAGACGCTCTGCACCGAGACGTTCCCCTGGGCGCAGGCGAGCCGCACCTCACCGGAGACCGACTGCAGCTCCGCCTCCCCGCACACGTCCCGCACGTCGATGTCGGAGGAGATGCCGTTCACCGTCAGCCCCATCCCCACCGGGACCTCGATCGTGTAGTCGGCGTCCCCCATCCCGCGCCGCGGCACCGTGCGGATCTGCACCGACGTCGGTGAGGCGTCGATCTCGATCCGCGCCCGGTCGTACTCGACGTGGATCCGGACGTCCTGGCGGCGGGCGGCGCGCACCTGCACCGACCCCGAGATGTTCTGCAGCTCGAGGCGGCCGCCGGCGCGCACGGCCACCGTCGTATCCAGCGTCTGGGCGCCGGCCTGCGGCGCGAGGAGCACCGCGGCCACACCGGCGACAATCGCGACAAGTTTGGTCTTCATTGTGTCCTCAGGTCACTCTTGGGAGCATGGCCGCGCGCCGCAGCAGGTCGAGCTTGCGGTCGAGGGTGCTCCGCAGGTGGCCGTTCAGGTACGGGTTGTTCGGGTCGCGCACCAGGGCGGCGCGGGCCTGCGCGATCGCCACGTCGATCACGCGGAGGCTCGCTTCCACGGTGCGGACGGTGGAGCTGTCGAGCTCGCCGCGGCGCGCCGCGAGGATCGCCTCCAGCTCGGTGATGGCGGCGTCGTAGGGGGCTGCGGTGGCGGCGACGTGCACGGGGAGCGCCTCGACCGGTGCGGCCGCGGTGGAAGCGGGAGCCCCCCGCCCGGCGAGGAAGTGCACCGCGGTCGCGGCGGCGCCGGCGGAGAGAAGCGAGAGGGCGAGCCCCGCCGCGGCGAGCTGCGGGAGGGAGAAGGCGAAGCGCCGGCGGCGCGCGAACGGGAGCACGAGGGCCCCTTGGTCAGCGCCGGCCGCGCCGATGCGCTCGGCGATGCCGCTCCAGAGGTCCCGCCCCGGGGGCCGGTCGTCGAGGGCACGGGCGAGCCCCACCACGCGGCGCAGGCCCTCCGCCGCCGCGCGGCACTGCACGCAGCCGGCCAGGTGCGCCTCGGCGGCGGCCAGCGCTGCTCCCTCGAGTGCGCCGTCCACGTACGCCGACAGCCGTTCGCCCAGATGCTCGTCCATCGTCATCGCTCCAGATGGTCCCGCAGCAGCATCCGCGCGCGGTGCAGCTGCGCCTTCGAGGTCCCTTCCGTCACGCCCATCAGCGTCGCGATCTCCTCGTGCCGGAACCCTTCCACGTCGTGCAGGACGAAGACCTGCCGCGCTCCCGGCGGCAGCCGTCCGATCGCCTGGTCCAGGTCCATCCGCTCCGCCCCCGCGTCCTGCCGGCCCGGCAGGTCCGCCGCAGAGGCCTCTTCGTCGAAGCGGCGGCGGGCACGGGCCGCCGACTTCCGCCAGTTGAGCGACACGTTCACGGCCAGCCGGTGCAGCCAGGTCCCGAAGCTCGACTCCCCGCGGAACGTCCCCAGCCGCTCCCACGCTCTCACGAACGCGTCCTGTGTCACCTCGTCCGCGTCCGCCTCGCCCCCGACCATCCGCCGGGCCAGCGAGTGGATCCGGGCCGCGTGCCGCCGGTAGAGGCGCTCGAACGCCAGGCTGTCCCCGGAGGCCGCGCGTGCGATGTCGGCGGCCTCGGACGGGTCCCCCGCGGCGGATTCGATCCGCATCGGCGGGCGGCTCACGAACCCCTCACGGGGCATCGCCACCTGTCCCACGCACTCACTTGGACATCCCTGGGGTCCTGGGCGTTGGAACGGGGCCTAGGGCTGGGGGGGGAGACCGCCGGAGGCCTGGAGCAGCTTCAGCTTCCGGTGCAGGGTGGAGCGGTCGATGCCGAGGATCGCCGCCGCCTTGAGCTTGTTCCCGCGGGTGGCCTCGAGGACGCGGAAGATGTAGCGGCGCTCGACCTCGTCGAGGGAGAGGATGGGGTTCTCGTCGAAGGGGCCGCTCGGCTGCTCCGAAGGGGCGATGGCGCTGATCTGCGGGGGAAGGTCCCGGCGGGTGATGGTACTGCCCGACCGGAGCGCGAGCGCGCGGGCGAGGACGTTCTCCAGCTCCCGGATGTTCCCCGGCCACTGGTAGGAGGTGAGGGCCGCCAGGGCGTCGGGCGTGAGGGCGGCGTACTCCAGTTGATAGCGCTCCGAGAGGCGCTTCAGGAGGTGCTCCGCCAGCGCCGGGATGTCCACCGGCCGCTCCCGCAGCGGGGGGAGGGCGATGTGGACGATGTTGAGGCGGTAGAAGAGGTCCTCGCGCAGCCGGCCGTTGGCCACCTCTTCCTGCGGGTCGCGGTTCATCGCCGCGATGACCCGGGCCCCCGATTTCTGCGAGACGCTGTCCCCCAGGCGGCGGAACTCGCCGTCCTGGAGGAAGCGGAGGAGCTTCGGCTGCACCGAGAGGGGCACTTCGGCGATCTCGTCGAGGAAGAGGGTGCCCTTGGTGGCCGTCTCGACCAGGCCGGCGTGGTCGCGGTTGGCGTCAGTGAAGGCGCCCCGCTTGAAGCCGAAGAGCTCCGACTCCACCAGCGACGGGGGGAGGGCGGCGCAGTTGAGGGCGACGAAGCTGTCCCGCCCCGACGCCGCGTGGATGGCCCGCGCTACGACCTCCTTGCCGCTCCCCGTCTCGCCGGTGATGAGGACCGGGGTGGTGTTCCCCGCCACCCGGATGGCCGTCTCGAAGATGGCCTGCATCTGCCGCGACACCCCCACCACGTCCTCGGGGAGCCGGAGCCGGCGGCGGAGGCGCGCCAGCTCCCGCCGCGTCTGGGTGGCCTCGAGGGCCCGGCGCACGGTGATGAGCAGTTCGTCGAGCTTGGGGGGCTTGGTGACGTAGTCGTAGGCGCCCTCGTGGAGGAGCGCCACGGCCGAGTCCACCGAGGCGTGGGCGGTGAGGATGATGACCGGGATCTCCGCCCACTCCTCCTGCACCCGCTTGAGGAGGGCGCGGCCGTCCATCCCCGGCATCATGAGGTCGGTCAGGACGATGTCGGTTTCGGGCCGCTCGACCAGCTGGGTGAGGGCCGCCTCCCCCGAGTCGGCCGTGGTGACGGTCCAGCCGTCAGCCTCGAGCACCGTGCCCAGGAGCTTGAGCTGAGCGGGGTCGTCGTCTACGAGCAGGACACGTCCGGTGGTGGCCATGGCAACAGTCGCGTTGAAGGATGCGCCGGTTAGTGTGGCGTCCCGTCACACTAGGCGCAAGAGGCGGCGGGGATCGGGCTCAGTCGGGCGGGGCGGAACCGTCGGTGAGGCGGGTGAGGTCGGCGAAGCTCGCGAGCCAGTGGTCGGGGCGTTCGGCGGCGAGCTGATCGCGGGAGAAGGGGCCCCAGAGGCAGGCGGCGGTGGTGGCGCCGGCGTCGCGGCCGGCGGCGATGTCGTGGGGGGAGTCGCCGACGAAGAGCGCCTGCGCGGACTCGGCGCCGAGGTGCGCGAGGGCGAGGTGGACCGGCTCGGGGGAGGGCTTGCTGGCCTCGAGGTCGTCGGAGGTGACGAGGACGTCGAAGAGGCCGTGGAAGCCGCAGAGGTCGAGGCCCTTCTCGAGGGCGTGGCGGTTCTTGGAGGTGACGATGGCGAGGCGGCTCCCCTGGGCCTTCAGGTGCTTCACCGCCTCGAGGGCGCCGGGGTAGGCGGCGACCATCGCGTCGTGGTGCGCGAGGTTCCACTCGCGGTAGGTGGCGATGAGGCGCTGGATCTCGGCCTCGTCGTCGGTGAAGCGGCGGAACACCACGCGGAGGGGGGTGCCGAGGCCCTCGATCCAGTAGCTGTCGGGGTGCTCGGGGAGCCCGTGGACGCGCATGGTGTGGTGGTACGACTCGATGATGAGGTGGATCGAGTCCACCAGCGTGCCGTCGAAGTCGAAGAGGACGGTGGGGAAGCGCACCCCGAAAGGTAGCATCGGCGCGGCGCGCCGATGGTCACCCGGCGTCGTCGGGGCAGCGGCCGGCGAGGGCGAGCGCCGCGACGAAGCGGAGCCGCGGGGAGCCGGTCGGCACGGCGGCGGCGGGGGCCGGCGGGCAGCCGCGGAGCAGCGCGTCGAGGATCGGGCCGATGTCCCCGATCGTGCATCGCCGGCAGGCGTCGAGAACCGCCCGGTCGAGGCCGCTGGGAAGTTCGCGAGCGAGGGCGGCGGCGATCCTGCTGAGTGTCTCGAGCGCGGCCTCGTCGCGCTCACGCGCGGCCGTGCGTGCCGCTCGCGCGATGCACTGGAGTGCGGCGGCGCGCCCCGGTCCGCGGGGTCGGGAGGCGTGGCGCGCGGCGGAATGCCCAAGGAGACGGCGGCGAGCCTCGGGAAGTGCTGCGGCGAGCGCCGTGGCGAAATCCGCCGGGGCCGCGCAGAGGGGAACGGCAGCGATGGCGCGCTCGGCGAGCGCGCCGAGGGCGGTGGGGTCGCAGCGGCACTCCCCTCCCGGCGCAAGGACGAACGGCAGCGGGATCCGCGGGCCGCCGGGCCACTCGAGCGCGAGGAGGACGCCCGCCGCCGGAGGCTGGTCGTCCCGTGCGATGCCGGCGGCGACGCACGGGTCGCCGGCTGCATGCACAGGGCGGATCGCGGCCCGCCAGCGTTCACGCGCCTCGAACGGCTCGACCCTCCTCCAGCTTTCGCGCTCGATCGCCTCGGGAAGGGGCGCATCAGCGTCGAGCCACCAGAGAGCGCTCAGGGGATCGGGCTCCGGAGCCGCCGCGGCGGGGAGCGTCGCGAGCTTCGCGCGAAGGGTGCGCAGGGTTCCCGTCAGGTCGTGCAGCCCGTGGTCGGGCGCGAGGTGCGCCACCGCTATGGCGGCGTGGGTCGAGTGCAGCCGGTCGATGCGGCCGATCCGCTGCATCACCCGGACCGGGTTCCACGGGAGGTCGAAGTTCACCACGGCACTGGCGTCCTGGAGGTTCATCCCTTCGCTGGCGACGTCGGTGGCGACCAGAACGTCGGCCGCCAGGAGCGGATGATCCGCGACGCCGCGCGCGCGGGGCGCGAAGGCGTCGAGGGCTTCACTCCGGGGAAGGCGCTCGGGCCCGGCCCACGCGCCGTCCCCGGCGACGCACAGCAGCCGGACGCATGTGCGCAGGTGCCGTGCGACCGCGAGCGCGGTGTCCCGGTACTCGGTGAAGACGATCGTCTTGCGGCTGCGCAGGGGACCGAGAAGCAGGGCCTCGAGCGAGCGCAGCTTGGCGTCGGGGCCGGGAGCCGCCATCGCGAGGTCGCACGCGCGCTCGATGGCGGCGCGCCAGGGATGCGCGGCCGACGGGACCTCGCCTGCGACCGCTCGGAGGAGCAGCGGCCAGAGGACGAGCTGCGCGTCGTCACCCGCGCTCGGGACTGCGGCGCGAAAGGCGGCGCGGCCGAGCGTCCGCCCCGACGCGCGCGCCTCCGCCCACTCCCGGAGGTACTCCCGGTGCCGCCGCAGAGTGCGAACGAACGCGGTGCGACTCGATTCCAGCCGCCGGAGCAGTCCGAGCGCGAGCAGGGCGGCGCCGCGTTCGGCGTTGGTGTGGTCCGCGTCCAGCTCGGCGATGGCGTCGAGGATTTCGCGGAGCGCGCCGCCGTAGACTGCGTCCAGGTCGTAGCGGACGGGCGGCAGTGGCTCGCGCCGGGGGAACGCGCCGCGCAGCGCGGGGAATTGCGTCTCGACCAGGCGCCGGCTCCGGCTCACCGTGAGGGCGCCGAGGGCGAGAGCGGCCTCGCCGCCGTCGCCGGCGCGCAGCGCGTCGAAGAGGTCGCCGACACCGAACGGGCGGAAGTCCCCGGCGCCGGCGAACAGGTGGATGAGGGCGGCGAGGTCGGACGCCGAGTTGTTGATGGGCGTGGCGGTCAGGAGCAGGACGCGGCGGCCGATCGCGAGCCGCGCCAGGGTGTCGTAACGGCGGGTGCGGGGGTTACGGAAGCCGTGCGCTTCGTCCACGACAAGGAGCGTGATCTCTTGGCCGGGACGCGGCCGCCGGCGCGCCAGGGAAGTGTGCGAGACGAAAGCGAGTGGGACACCGACCTCTGACGCCGCGCGCTGCCACTCCCGCCGGAGCGCGGCGGGGGCGACGACGATGGCGTCTCCCCCGGCGGCGCGCTCGAGTTCGGCCAGCGCCAGGGCGACGTAGGTCTTCCCCAGGCCCACGCCGTCGGCCACGAGCGCGCCACCGAAGCGATCGAGGATCGCCCGCGCGCGCAGGACGGCATCGGTCTGATGGGGGAGCAGCCACGGCGGGGGCGCGACGCGGGGCGCGGGCTGTTCGAGGGGCGCGACGAGGGTGGCCAGCATCGCGCGGGCCGCCTCGGCGGGACTCGCTTGGCGGGCGCCCGCGAGGGCCGGGAAGAGGGGGTCAGCGATCCCCGCGAGGGTCTCGGCACAGAGCGTCGCCGAGGAACGCGAGCCGCTCGGCCGTGTCCTCGTCGAGGCCCAGGGCAAGCGCGACGGTCGCGTCGAGGTCGTCAGGGTCATAGGGCTCGCCTCCGGCGGCGTCACGGCCGATCGCCTCGAGGGCACGGACGGCGCGGCAATCGGGGTCGGGAGGTACGGGGAGCGCGCCCACCGTCGCGGCGCTGAAGCGGAACGCCCCACCGCTCGCGCGGTCGGCGAGCGCCGCAGCGACGCTGCGGATCAGGCGGCTGTTGAGGTATGCGGCGAGCCAGGCGGCGGACCGCTCGTCGGGCACCGAGGCGCCGTAGCAGGTGTTCAGGGGAACCGGGTCGGCGGGCCCCGTGCGGTGGAGCGCCGCGGCCTCCAGTCGGGGAGCGATGTCGCGCCAGACGGTCACCCACTCGGCCCGGAGGAGGTCGGTGCGGAACAGCGCCCAGGGCTTGACGGCCCCAGCGCGGGCGTCCACCCGGCGGCGCAGGTGTTCGAGGTGCGCGGCGAGGTAGCGAGCGACGTCGCCGGGAACAACGGCGAGCGCCCGGCCGCGCTCGTCCACGGCGGCGAGCAGCGTGGCCGACGGCTGCAGCCGGAATGGCGACACGTCTCGGCCGAGGAGCGCGGGGACGCGGCATGAGGCGGGGAGGTCGTCTGCCCCGCAGCAGGGGCGCACGAACACCTCGTTGGCCCCCGTCTTCACGCCGAGGCTGGGGCGGAACCGCGCCCGGAGCGGCGGGCCGGCCCGGAGCGCCGACCGCACCGCTTGGACCAGATCGCCGGGGAGCGCGAGCCATGGCGCGCCGGAGGCGGTCTCGTCGGGGGAGAGGTCACGCTGGAGTGCTGCGCCCTGGAGCACGCGCCCGCCGGCGCCGGTGATCGCCACCTGGACCGGCGCCTCGGGCCGCGGAGGCTCGCGCCGCAGGACGAGGACGGCGGGGAAGACGGTGGCCACGAACCCCGAGCGCTTGGCGTGGCCGCGGTCGCCGAGGAAGAGCACCGTCGCCTCGCGCCGGAGGAAGGCCCGGAGCCGCGCGGCGTAGCCCGCTCGCAGGAGTTTGCTCGGCACGAGCAGCGCCACCACGCCCCCCGGTCGGACGAGCTCGAGGGCCCGCTCGACGAACGCCACCGAGAGGTCGGGAAGGTGAGCGAAGCCGGCGCGGCCCGCTGCCGATCGCCACGAACCGTAGCGGCGCGCCAGCGCGGAGCGGAGGGAGCCCGGGAGGGCCTCCCCGCGCACCCACGGTGGATTGCCGAGGATGACGTCGAACCCGCCGGCGGCGGCGGCCTCGCCNNAGATGACGAGCTCGCGCCGATGGCGCCGCCAGGCGGCGACGCGATGCTCCACCGCCCTCCCGCGGTCGGGCCGGTCGCCGAAGAGGTCGCAGCCGGACGCCGAGGCAGCGTCGGCGATGCGGGCGCTGAGCCCGCGGATGCTCGCGTCGGCGGCCTCGAGAGCCCACTCGCGCTCCTCGGCGCGGATCGCGCGGGCGAGCGAGGTCTTCTCGCGTCCCGACGCCGCGTAGTAGCGGGCCTTCCGTTCGGCGACGGCGCGCAGGCGGGAAGGGGTCCCCATCGCGGTCCACGCGCCTGCGTCGAGGGGCGAGAGGAGGCTGTCGCCCTGCCGGAGGTTCCAATCGAGGTTGGGCAGAGGCGCGACGTCGGCCGGAGTTGCGTCGTCGTCCACGACCATCGCCAGCCAAAGGCGCAGCTCGGCGAGCCGGACCGCCATCGGGTCCGCATCCACGCCGAAGAGGTGGTCGCGCACGATCGCGCGGCGGCGGGCGGCCGTGGACTCGCCGCGCGCGAGCGGGCCGCCCTCCTGCTCGAGCTGATGCAGCGCCTCGAGGAGGAACGCGCCCGAGCCAACGGCAGGATCGAGGATGCGCAGGGTACCGGCCCCGGGCTGTGTCGCCCCGCCGCGCGAGGCCTCGAGCGCCCGGCTCACGATTTCCCGGACCAGGGGCCGCGGCGTGAAGTAGGTCCCCGACACGTGCCGCCGCGCTGCGCCCATGAGCCCTTCGAACACCCGGCCCAGCATCTCGGGGTCCACCGCGTCGCCGTTAGCGTTCTCACGCACGGTGAAGTGGAACCGCTCGAACAGCTCGTCGAAGAGCTCGCGCCACGTCTCGTTCGGCAGCGCGGCCTCGGGAAAGCGCCGCTCGAGCGGGTGCCGCTCGAAGAGGCCGCCGTTGAGGAACGGCAACTCACCGAGGGTACGTGCAGCAGCTGTCCGTGCCCGGGGTGGCACGCTCAGGGCGCCGAAACAGAGCGGCTCGAAGACGTGGCGATGGAAGGGGTGGCCGCGGCCGAGGGCTGTGTCGAGGAGCGACGGTAGGAAGTCGCTGCGACCGGCGAGCCACCCCTTCGCCTGCACGAAGTACAGGAAGAGGACGCGGGTGAGGATCACGAGCGTGAGGTCCCGGCGGTCGACCGAGCTCGCGCGGGGCGCGCCGGTCAAACGCTCGGCGGCACACGAATGGAGGCGCTGGAACTCGCGGAAGAAGCGGCGGGTGAGGCCTTCCTCCGCCAGGGCCTCGGCGATGCGCTCCGCGTGCGCGAGGGGCGTCTCCCGTGGGCGGACCGCCAGCCCCCCGAGAATCTCGAGGGCGACAGGGCTCGGGTCCTGAAGCGGGACGCGGAGCTGGCGGACGGCACGGGAGCCATCGCTGCTCGACGCGGCGGCGCAGACGAGCGTGGAGGCCGCCTGATCCAGTGCGAGGAGGAGGTGCTGCGTACCCGCGGTGGCGTGCGCCAGACGCGCCGTTGCGGCCGCGATGGGTCCCGCGACCGGGGCGTCGGCGACGATGCCGTAGACCGCAAGCGTCCCCGCGTGAGCGACGATCGCGGCGCGGCGTGTCCCGAGCGCGGCGCCCTCGAGTCCCAGGCGCCGGCGGGCCTCGGCGTTCAGTTCCTCCGGCTGCGGTGCGTACCCCAGTTCGGCGGCGAACTCGACCAGATCGTCGAGGGACCTGAGACGGGCGAGCAATTCACGCGTGACGGCCATGGGGCGCACCGGGTCGGTTCGGCGACCACGATGTGGCTTCGGCGCGTTGAACCGTGACACATGACGTTGCACCGGGGAGCATTCTGTTGCCGTGGCTGCCCGCCGAGGCAGAACTCTCCCAAGTGGTGGGGGACCCGGCGGGGGTCTCCCCAGGGAACTCCCGGCCCTTGGCGGGGTCCCCTAGCCGCTCCCACCTTGCCCCACGACGGGGCGGCTGGCGACTGTTCCCTGGTATGAGCGAGAGCTACGTGACGAGAAGAGCAGAGCGCCCGGCGCTCCCGGCTGCGTTCCTGCGTTTGCCGGCCGCCCCCACTTCGGGCCTGTCGGCGTGAGCCCCGTCGAGCCCGGCGTGGCGCGCGAGCGCGCCCTCCCGTCCGCTGCCGCGGCCGCGCCCCCGCGCGCTCACGCGCTTATGCTCGGGGCGGTCGCCCTCATCCTCGCCATCCTCGCCCTCTGCTGGACCTCGGTGGGCCTCCTCCTGGCCCCCGTCGTCCCGGGGCACGGCCGCACCGTCCTGGGCGCGGCGCTCCTCCTCGGCGCCCTCCCCTTCGCCGTCCTCGTCACCGTGATGACGCGGGGGCTCTACCCCGGCGCCACCGTCCGGCTCTTCGTCTTCCGCCCCTTCTGGTACGCACAGTTCTCGGTGCTCTTCGTGACGCTAGTGGGTCTCGTGGCGGCGCTCGCGGGCTCTCCCTTCGGCCGTGCCGCCGAGGCGGGCCGCGGGGCGGTCCTCCTCGTCGGCGCGCTCTTCGCCGTGCTCTGTGTGGTGGGGTACTTCGGCAGCCGGAAGCTCGAGGTGCGGCGCTTCGTCGCCGCGCTCCCCGGCCTCCCGCCGGCCCTGGAGGGGCTGAAGCTTGTCCAGCTCTCCGACCTCCACGTCGGGCCGCACACCCGCCGGCGCCACCTCGACGCGGTGCTCCGCGCCGTCCGGGAGGCTCAGCCGGAACTCATAGCCGTCACCGGCGACCTCGTGGACGACTACCCCGGTGACGTGGAGTGCTACCGCGAGGCGTTCGGCGCCCTCACCGCCCCCCTCGGCGTCTACGCCATTCCCGGCAACCACGAGATCTACACGGGGTGGGAGAAGATGCGGTCGCACCTCGACCGCCTCCCCCTCACGCTCCTGGTAAACCGCTCGGCGGTGGTGGAGCGGAACGGCGGGCGGTTCGCGGTGGTCGGCACCGGCGACCCGGCCGGGGGCGACACCGAGGCGGGCCCCGACCTCGACGCTGCCTTCGCGGGCGTGGCGCCGGGGGCGTTCGTCCTCGCCCTCGCGCACAACCCGGCCCTCTGGCCCGCGCTCGCGGCGCGGGGCGTGCCCTTCACTCTGAGCGGTCACACGCACTGGGGCCAGCTCGCGATCCCGCGCTGGAACTGGTGCCTCGCGAGCCCCTTCCTGGAGTTCGCGATGGGCTCCCACGCGCGGGGTGCGTCGCTCCTCTACATCCACCCCGGCTCGAACTACTGGGGACTGCCCTTCCGGCTTGGGACGCCGTCGCAGGTAGCGATCATCACCCTGCGCCGGGGAGCGGAGCCGGCCCTCCTGGGCGACTGACCGCGGCGGGTGCGGGGGCAAGCGAAAGGGGCGCCGATGGGCGCCCCTTTGCGTTGCTGCGTTCCGGGGCCGGCTAGGCTCCCTCGGCGTGCTCCGGGTGTTCGAGGGGCGCGCCGGCGCGCTTGTCCGCCCGGAGGAGCAGCAGCGCGAAGACGAAGCCCGTGGCGCCGAGGAGGGCGAACATCACCATGCTCGACTGATAGGTGTGCGTGAGCACGCGCAGCTTCCCGTTGAGCCAGGGGAAGAAGGCGAGGCCGATGTTCTGGATCATCGTCATCAACCCGAAGGCGGTGCCGACCCGGTTCTTCTCGACGATCAGCGGGACCGCGGGCCACATGGCCGCGGGCACCAGCACGAAGGCGGCGCCGAGGAGGAGCATCGGCAGCCACGGCGGCGCCATCGTGAAGCCGAGGACGAGGTAGCAGGGGATCATCAGCAGGGCGCCGAGGAGCATCAGCGAGCCGCGGCGGCCGATCCGGTCCACGAGGCCGCCGGCGAAGGGCGCGAAGCACATCGAGGCGAAGATGATGATCGAGGTCGTTCCCCCTGCGGTCGAGAACATGTGCAGGTAGTCGCGCAGCACCTGGCCGAAGAATCCCCCGCCCGAACCGGTCGTCAGCGGCAGCGCCCACTTCTCGTGGAAGAAGTCCGTCGAGAGGGCCGTGAACGGGAAGATCGCGGAGTAGAACGTCGCGCAGAGGGCGACGACGAACCAGTACGAGGGTCCGAACTTCTTCACGTCGGCGAAGACGATCTTGTCGCCGGCGCCGGATTCCTCGAGGCCGAGAGGGCGCTCGGCGTGCCGGTCGAGGACGAAGTACGCCACGTTGCAGGCGAGGCTCGCGACGCAACAGAGCGCGGCGACCCAGAGGGCAGCCTGCCACCCGAAGTTGTCGCTGATGGACGAGACGGTGTTGAAGCTGAACAGCGTCCCAAGCCGCATGATCGCGAGCGTGATGCCGAAGGAGAGCGCAAGCTCCTTGCCCCGGAACCAGCGCGCTAGGATCGCGCTCTGGGCCACGATGAGGGACTCGGAACCCGCCCCGAAGATGAACCGCCCGATCGCTGCGATGGTGAAGTTCGGCGCGATCGCGACGATGCACGCCCCTGCGACGACCAGACCCGAGAGGATCAGGCTCGCGAGCCGGGTACCGATCCGGTCGATCATCACCCCGGCGAGGAGGACGCAGATGATCGCCGCGATGCTGTAGATCGTGTACATGCCGCCGATGGCGCTCTGGTCGGTGTGCCAGGCCTTCATCAGCGTCGGAGCCATCGCGCCGATGCTGTCGTAGGCGAAGTAGCTGCCGAAGGGCAGCAGCCCGACGAACAGCAGCACCGTGTAGCGGTAGGGGCGGAGCGAGGGATGGAAGAAGCCCGCGGGGGCCTGGAGCGCGTCAGTCATCCGGGACGCCTTTCAACGGTTGGGGGGCCGACCACAGACGATGAAGGAAGCGCGGGCCCAGTCCGCTCGCCAGCCCCATCACCCATCACCTCTCACCCATCACTCATCACCCATCACCTATCAGAGCTTGATGTTCCCGCCGGGGTCCCGTCCCCGCAGCGTCTCCTGGAGCCGCCGGACCTCGGCCGCGCGTCTCGCCGTCTCCTGCTCGTCGCGTACGAGGGTGAGGCGGCTCGCCCCCCCCTCGACGTGGACGCCGACGCGCAGCGCGTCCCCTTCCCGCGCGCCGGAGGGGAGCAGCGCCCGAGGCAGGTCCAGCATCTCGTGTAGGGCGCGCTCGAGCACGACGCGATCGCCCTCGAAGCGGTCGACGATCCAGATCTCTTCGCTGTCGCTCACGGCAGGCTCTCTTTCGCGGGCGATGTAGCGCAGGAGGCGGGGCCTCCGCGCGCGACCGGCTCGGGGCCGCCGTGCGCGGTACGGACCTCGTAGCAGCCCGCGGCGTCCACGGTGACGATCACATCCCCGTCGCGGTCGGTGCGGAGCACGGTGCGGGCGGCCGCCTGGTACGCGGCGAGCGCCTCCGCGTGGGGGTGGCCGTAGTCGTTGTGCGTGGCCACGGAGATGACGACGACTTCGGGGCGGATGCGGGCCAGCCAGCCGTCGAGGATGCCGGTCCGGCTGCCGTGGTGGGGCGCCTTGAAGACGTCCACATCGGGGATGTCGGCCTCGCGCAGGAGGCCCTCCAGCTCGCGGCGCTCGCTGTCGCCCGTGAGGAGCGCCTTGAACCCGCCGCGCTCGAGGAGGAGCACGACGCTGTGGTCGTTCTGATCGGCTGGCGCGGCCTGTACCGGGGACGGGATGACGCGGATGCGGGCGTCGCCGAGCTCGATGGTGCGGCCCGTCGCCTGGAGGTAGGTCACGCCCCGGTCA
>JBEKGT010000071.1:0-9008 GCA_050012655.1 Gemmatimonadales bacterium
CCCGGCGGCGCTCGGGATCGGCGCGCGGCACATCACGGTCACGACCGTGGGCATCGTCCCCGCCCTCGCGCAGCTGGCGAAGCGGCCCGAGCAGTTCCGGCTCGCGGTCTCCCTCCACGCGGCCACCTCCGAGACGCGGCGCGCGCTGATGCCCGTGGACCGGAAGTACCCGCTCGCCGACGTGATGAAGGCCATCGCCACGTTCCAGCGGCGGGTGACGTTCGAGTACGTGATGATCGCGGGGACGAACGACCGGGACGAGGACCTGGTGGCGCTGGCGGCGCTGGCGAAGAAGGCGGGGGCGATGGTGAACCTGTTGCCGCTGCACCCGGGGGGCGGCATCCCCCTCGAGCCGACTTCGCGGCACCGGATGGGCGTCTTCCTGGACCGGCTGCGGGGCTACGGCGTCGAAGCGGTGCTGCGGCGGAGCCGTGGCCTCGACATCGCTGCCGCCTGCGGACAGCTACGGATTGCCCGCCCCGGCCCTGGCGAGGAAGTCGCGCCCGAGACGCACCGTGACGTCCACCAGGCGCCCCGGGTCCGGCATCGCCCGCGCCGTCCCCACCCCTAGCACCTTCGCGACCCGCTCTCCCGCTTGGAGGGAGCCCCTGCGCACCAGCACCTGCGTCGAGTCCAGCACCTTCCCGGTGTCGGACCCGAGGCCGACGACGTCGATGCCCCCGTCCCGCAGCACGTGGGTGGCGGCGCGCGCGAGCCCGAGGGCCCGGGTGGTGTTCAGGACCTCCACGACGATGCGCCCGTCGGCGCCGGGGATATCGCGGTCGGCGCGCGGCGCGCCGTCCGGCCGCCCGTGCAGCCGGAACCACGTCGCGAACGCCGCCAGCACGAGGCCGAGGGCGATCAGCGCGACGACGAGGAGCGTCCCGCGGCGAGGCTGTTCCAGAAGTCCCACGTCTCCCTCGGAATGGGCCGGCCGATGTGCAGCAGCCAGCGGACCTTGATCGCCGCGACCTCGCGGAGCACCGCGTCGGTCTCGGCCAATGCGCGCGCGGCCAGGGCGTCCAGCACCTCCCGCTCGTGCTTCCGCCCCGGCTCGAGGTAGTCGGCGAGGAAGAGGAAGCGCCCGGCGTCGTCCCAGCGCGCGTAGCCGAGCGAATGGTAGTGCACGGCGCTCAGGACCCCGCGGTCCCGCTCCCCCTCCCGACGCGCGGCGGCGGCGGCGGCGGGGCCGTGCCAGATGGAGCGCGGCCACCGCTCGGGGCGGGCGCAGTAGCCGGCGAGCACTTCCTCGCTCGCGTCGCGGAGGGCGTCGTGCAGCAGTGCGGCGCGCCGCCACCGCGCGGCCTCCGCGCTCGCCACGTTCCCCTCCATCGCCCAGCGCTCGAGGAGCCCCACCACCCGCGCGATGTGCTCCACCCGCGCCGGCGTCACTACCGCCCAGGGGGGCAGATCGCCGAGGATGTCAGCCGCCGGCCCGGACATCCGCCTCCAGCCCGTCCCCGAGCACCACGTTGTCGATGAGCCGCGTCCCGCCGACCCGCGCGGCGAGGACGAGGACGCACGCGCCGGTCGCCTCCGCCGCGGCGCCGAACGCCTCGGGCTCGACGCACGCCACGTAGTCGGTGGCGATCGCCGGCTCGGCGTCGAGGACCGCGCGAGCTGCCTCGGCGACCGCCGCGCCGCTCCGCTCGCCCCGCCGGAAGCGCTCCACGCCGGCGGCGAGCGCGCGGGAGAGGAGTGCGGCACGGACCCGCGCCGCCGCGTCGAGGTAGAGGTTGCGCGAGGAGAGGGCCAGCCCGTCCGCCTCGCGCACCGTGGGCGCCACCACGATCTCCACACCCAGGCCGAAGTCGGCCACCATCCGCCGCACCAGCGCCGCCTGCTGGACGTCCTTACGGCCGAAGACCGCGACGTCGGGGCGCACCACCTCGAAGAGCTTGAGCACCACGGTGAGCACGCCGGCGAAGTGCCCCGGCCGCACGGCACCCTCGAGGACGTCCCCTATCGGGCCGGGCGCGACGGTGACACGCGGCAGCTCGGGGTACATCGCCTCCCGCGAAGGCATCCAGAGGAGATCCACGCCCGCCGACACGGCGAGGGCGCGGTCCCGCGCCGCGTCGCGCGGATAGCGCTCGAAGTCCTCGCCGGGACCGAACTGCAGCGGGTTCACGAAGATGCTCATCGCCACGCGCGAGGCGCGCTCCCGTACGACGCGCACGAGCCGGAGGTGGCCCTCATGCAGGAAGCCCATCGTCGGCACTAGGGCGAGCCGCTCCCCCATAGCGCGGATGCCGGTGCACGCGGCGCGCATCTCGTCGATCGGCTCGATCTCGCGCATCGCGGCGGGCTAGAACGAGTGCTCGGCGCCGGGGTACGCGCCCCGACGGACCTCGTCGGCGAAGGCGCCGACCGCCCGGCGCACCTCGTCGCTCAGCGCGGCGTAGCGCTTGAGGAACTTCGGGGCGAACTCGTCGTTGAGCCCGAGCAGATCGGGGAGCACCAGCACCTGCCCGTCGCACCCGGGGCCCGCGCCGATGCCGATCGTCGGGACCTTCACCGCCTGCGAGAGCCGCGCCGCAAGCGCCGCCGGCACCAGTTCCAGGACGATCGCGAACGCCCCGGCGGCGTCGAGGGCGCGTACGTCCGCCTCGAGCCGCTCCGCCCCCGCCTCGTCCCTCCCCTGAACCCGGTAGCCGCCGAGGGCGTGGACGGACTGCGGCGTTAGCCCGGCGTGACCCATCACCGGGATCCCGACGTCCACCAGCGCGCGAACGGTGTCCGCTATCGCGACGCCCCCCTCGACCTTCACCGCCTGCGCGAGCGTCTCCTGCATCACGCGGCCGCAATTCCGGATGGCGTTCTCGCGGCTCACCTGGTACGTGAGGAACGGCATGTCCACCACCAGGAGCGCGCGCCGCACGCCGCGCCGCACCATCGCCCCGTGGTAGACCATCTGGTCGAGGGTGGCGGAGAGCGTGGATTCCCGGCCCGCGATGACCTGGTTGAGGGAATCGCCGACCAGTACACAGTCCACGCCCGCCTCGTCCACCAGCCGCCCGAAGAGGGCATCGTAGGCGGTGACGCATACGATGCGGCGGCCCGCCTCCTTGAAGGCGAGGAAGTCACGCGTGGTGACCGGTGTATCGCGGGGTGCGCTGGTCATGGGACGGGGGCCGGACGCGAAGGCTAGGGCCGGCCTCCCCGGTTGGCAATCACCAGCCGTCGGTGCCGGTCACGATGCCGAGCGCGCCGAGTTCGCGCCGCCAGAAGTCGCGGCGCGGCAGCTCGGGGTGCGGCACCGTGAGACCCGCTTCGTCCACCCGCCGCCCCTGCCACAGGACGATGTCGCAGTCGAGGGTGCGCGGGCCCCAGCGCTCGACGCGGATGCGGCCCTCCGTCGCCTCGACGAGGAGCAAGGCGTCGAGTAATTCGCGAGGCTCCAGCGCCGTCTCCGCCAGGAGCATCTGGTTCAGATAGGGGCCCTGCGGCACCGGGCCGAGGGGCGCCGTCTCCTCCACGGGGGACGCGGCCACGACCCGCGTCCCGGGCAACGCGCCGATCGCGTCGCGGGCCCGGCCCAGGATCGCGGCGCGGTCCCCGAGGTTCGAGCCGAGGGCGACCGCCGCGCGGTTCAGAAGCCGATCTGCACGCCGGAGGAGACGACCTGGTCGGTCTGCCTGAAGCCCGGCGGCGGCTGGTTGACGAAGTGGATGGTGTAGCCGAAGCGCAGGGCGATCCCGGGCACCAGCGGCGCGAGGAGCACCGCGTCGGAGTTGACCCTCCGCTCGGGGCCGGACCGCAGGCTCTGCAGCAGCTCGACCTTCTCGTCCACGTAGGAGTTGCGACGGAAGGTGAAGCGGTAGTGCACCGCCGCGCGGCCCAGCCAGTAATCGGTGATGGCAGCCGTCGGGCTGGTCTGCTGGTTCCGCCCCGCGCCGGCCTCGAGGTCGAGGACGTGCGCCGGCCCGATCAGCGCGCCGTACGACGCGCCGAGCTGCTCCCCGAACCGCCGCGCGATGCCGGCGAAGCGGTCGCGGTCGAAGACGGCGAGGCCGTACGCCCGGACGCGCGGCGTGATCGCGTAGTCCCCCCGCACGCCGAGGTGGATGTTGTTCGCCGTCTCCGCCCCGTTGGTGTAGCCGCTGACGATCGCAAAGGCCTGCGTGAACTTCCACGGCCCCGGCCGCACCACCAGCTGCTCCGCCAAGTTCAGCGTGCGCAGGCTGGTGTTCCCCGAGGCGCTGACGAATCCCAGGTCTATCGTGGTGCGGGTGAGCGGCACCGCCGGCGCGACCGCGGGCGGAGCCGCAGGAGACTGCGCGCGGACGGTGCGCGGCGCGAGGACGGCCGCCGCGAGCGCGGCGGCGATGAGGGTGAAGCGGTGGTTCATCGGTCGGTCGGAGGTCAGGGTGTGCGGTCGCTGCGGTCGCGCTCGATCACCACCTCGACGTAGTCCAGCGGGCCGGGGATTGGCGCGTGCGGCTTCCGGGCCGCCACTCGCACCCGGTCCACGCCGTCGGACTCGAGGACTGTCGCCGCGATCCGCTCGCATAGCGCTTCCAGGAGCTTGTGGTGGCTCGTCCCCACCGCATCCGCGACGATCTCGTAGAGGTGCCGGTAGTCGAGCAGCATCCGCGTCGAGTCCGTCTCGCCCACCTGCCGCAGCGACAGGTAGGCGGTGACGTCAAGCTCGAGGGGCTGCGGGAACTTCTCCTCGTGCGGCAGCAGGCCGACCAGGGTGTGGAACCGCATTCCCCGCAGGGAGATGGCGTCGCCGTGCATGGTGGACGAACGGTAGTTGTCTCGCCTGCGCGCCGCAATTCGGACTCGCCCCGGTCCCACCGGAAGGGGCAAATCACGACTCGTTCGCTCCGGATTGCGCGCTGCTGGCGCTGGAACGCGGTTTGCTCCGAATTGGGGCGGTCCGGGGTCCTTGGCGCGGCCGCACTCCTGCGGGATCGCCCCCCGGCTGCAAGGAGGTCCTGTTGCACCACGCATCGCGAATGCCGGATGCGCCCGTCGCCTGGGAACCCCGCCTGGCCCAGCGCACCGCCGGCATGAAGAGCAGCATCATCCGCGAACTCCTGAAGCTCACCCAACAGCCCGACATCATCTCGTTCGCAGGCGGCCTGCCGGCTCCCGAGCTCTTTCCCATCAAGGAGATCGAGGCGGCGTGCCAGCGCGTGCTCGAGACGAACGGTGCGCGGGCGCTCCAGTACGGCATGACGGAGGGCGAGGAGCCGCTCCGGACCTACCTGGCGGAGACGATGAGCCGGCCCGACCTCCAGGTGGAGCCCGACAACATCCTGATCACCAACGGCTCCCAGCAGGCGCTCGACCTCATCGGCAAGCTGTTCGTGGACACCGACAGCTGCGTGATGACGAGCGAGCCGACGTACCTGGGCGCGCTGCAGGCGTGGAACGTGTACGAGGCGTGCTACGTGACCATCCCGCAGGATGACGACGGGATCCTCGTCGAGGAGATCCCGCGCCGACTGGCGGAGGGGTACCAGCCGCGGCTGGTGTACGTGCTGCCGAACTTCCACAATCCGGCGGGCACCACGATGCCGCTCGAGCGGCGGCTGCGGCTGGTCGAGATTGCGCGGGAGCACGACCTCATCCTCGTCGAGGACGATCCGTACGGCGAGCTGCGTTTCGAGGGGGAGGAGATCACGCACCTCTACCGGCTGGCGCCGGAGCGGACGATCTACCTCTCCACCTTCTCGAAGACGCTCGCGCCGGGGTTCCGGCTCGGCGCGGTGACGGCGCCGAAAGCCATCGTGCGCAAGTTCGTGCAGGCGAAGCAGGGCGCCGACCTCAACACCTCGGTGTTCTCGCAGCTCGTGGTCGCCGACGTCTGCCGGAGCGGCCTCATCCCGAGGCACGTGCAGACGATCCGCCGCGTCTACCGCGAGCGGCGCGACGCGATGTTGGCCGCGATGGAGGAGTACTGGCCGGAGGGCTGCTCGTGGACGCGGCCTCACGGCGGTCTCTTCCTCTGGGCCCGAGTGCCGGACCGGCTCAACACCACGGAGGTGCTCCCCAGGGCTGTGGAGCGGAAGGTCGCATACGTGCCCGGGATGGCGTTCTACCCAGGCGAGCAAGGCGGCTACAACGCGATGCGGCTGAACTTCTCGTACGCCGGGGTACCGGACATCCAGGAGGGGATCCGGCGCCTCGGCGAGACCTTCAAGGCGGAGCTGGCCCGCTCCGCGGTGGCGGTCGCCCGGTAGCGGCGCCCCCGTCCCCGGACCGCTGTCCGGCGGCGTGACCGCCCCCCCTGCTCCCGCTCCGGGCGCGGCGCCGCGTAGATTGCGCGCCGTGTCCCTCCTCCGTTCGCTGCTGATCAAGGGCTCCGAAAGCGCCGCACTGGCACGGCTCATGCGCGACCGTGCCTTCGCGCGGCGCGCGGTGCGGCGCTTCATGCCCGGCGAGACCCTCGACGCCGCCCTCGACGCCGCGGCCGGGCAGGCCGCGCTCGGCATCGCGACCACCCTCACGTACCTCGGCGAGAAGGTCACCGACGCGGCGAACACCGAGGCGGTGGCGCGGCACTACGTCGAAGCGCTCGAGCGGGTCCAGGCGCGGGCCCTCCCGTGCGAGTTCTCCCTCAAGCTCACGCACCTCGGGCTCGACCTCGGCCGCGATGTCTGCATCGGCATGCTGGAGCGGATCTGCGCGAAGGCCGCCGGGACGGGGGCCTTCGTCTGGATCGACATGGAGGGCACGCCGCACACCGACGCGACCCTCGAGGTGTTCCGCGCGGTGCGCGCGCGGCACGGCAACCTCGGGCTGTGTGTGCAGGCGTACCTGCGGCGCACCGCCGTCGACGTCGAGGCGCTCATCCCGCTCGGGGCTGCGCTGCGGATCGTGAAGGGCGCCTACCGGGAGCCCCCCACCCTCGTCTTCCGGACCAAGCGCGAGGTGGCGGAGGCGTTCTTCCGCCTGGGCGCGCGCCTGCTCGCTCCTGACGCGCGGCGCGCCGGCGTGCGGGCGGTGTTCGGCACGCACGACGTGCGGCTCCTTGCGCGGCTCGAGGCGCATGCCCACGGGCTCGGCCTGCCGCCGGGCGCCTTCGAGTGCCACATGCTGTACGGGATCCGGACGGCGGACCAGCGCCGGCTGGCGGCGCACGGGGTGCCGGTGCGGGTGCTGATCAGCTACGGCGAGTCGTGGTTCGCGTGGTACATGCGGCGGCTGGCGGAGCGCCCCGCCAACCTCTGGTTCGTCGTGCGGAGCGTCTTCGCCTAGGCGAAGTAGTCGGAGACCCGGACGCCGTAGCGGTCGGGGTCGGTGACCTTGATGATCGAGCGGAGCGCGGTGCCGGCGGCGTCCTTGTCGGCGAGGTTGGCGAGGAAGCCCGGGAAGGTGATGCTCCCGCCGGGGTCGGAGATGATGCGCACCATCGGCCGGTGCACCTCGGACGTGTCGGTGTTCGCGGACACCACGAGCGCCAGCTCGTAGGTGTCGAGGACGACCATCGTCCCCGGCGGGTAGATCCCCAGCAGGTTGATGAACGCCTTCACCACCACGGGGTCGAGCCCGCGCCGCGGGTTGAACAGCATCTCGTGCAGCACGCTGTCCGGCTGCATCGGGTTGGTCTTGTAGATGCGCCGCGAGGTCGCGGCGTCGAATCCGTCGGCGACCGCGATGATGCGCGAGAAGATGGACGGCTGGCGCGGGCGGAGGCTCTTGGGGTAGCCCGTGAGGTCCGTCTTCATATGGTGCTCGTACGCCGTGATCATCGAGCGGTACGGCACCTCGCCGTACCCGCGGAGCCCGAACAGCGTGAGGACCCCGAGCCACGGGTGCGCCTGCACGATGCGCCAGTCCTCGTCGGAGAGGCTCCCTTCCTTGTTGAGCACCTCGAGGGGCACCCGCGCCTTCCCCACGTCGTGGAAGAGCGCCGCCATCCCGAGGTCGTAGAGCTGGAGCTTCGTCAACCCGAGCTTCTTCCCCAGCGCGATCGAGAAGATGCAGACGTTCACCGAGTGCGTGAACGTGTAGTCATCGTAGTCGCGGAGCGTGGAGAGCCCCATCAACGACGTCTCGTCGGCCAGCACCTGGTCCACGATCGCTTGCACCGCCCGCTTGACCTTCTTCACGCTCGCGCTGCGGCCCATGCGGACCGAGTTGATTACCTCCTTGGTGACGGCGACGGAGCGTTGGTAGGTGCGCTTTGCCTGCTCCTTCTGCCGCTCCTGCTCCTCCTCCGTCATCTCCGTCTCGAGGGGGGGTTCGAGGAAGATGTGGGTCACGCCCGCGTCGCGGAGCTTCCCTTGCAGCTCCGGGAGAGCGCCGCCCGGGTCCGCGCGCGCTGCCGCCGCCATGAGGGAGGAGAGGAAGGACGTCCACTCCCGGCGGTCGGCGCCGTTCTCGGCCCGCACCAGCCCAGCGCCGGCGCCGCGCAGCATGCCTAGGACGTGGGAGAAGGAGGCGTAGTTGTCGAGGTCGAGGCGAAGCCGCGTGGAGTTCACGAACAGGAACTCCCCCGTGACCCGCACCTCGATCTCCTGCTCGCGGTCGAGGATCCGCTGGGCCGTCCCGTACAGGTCATCGAGCGACTTCTGCACTTGCGCGTTCTCGAGCGGGTAGAGCTTCAGGGACCGGAGCGCGGTGTAGACGGCGACGAGGAACTCCCGCCCGGCCCCCCGGATGTAGGAGTCGGAGGTCTGGACCGCCTCGACGACGGACATGCGATGCCTCGGTCCGCTCACCTCACACCCCCGTCCCCGTGCCGCCGCGCAGCGCGCGGTTCACGGCGTTGCGCACCAGCGGCTCCTTCGAGTCCGCGGCCTTCCGCAGCGCGTCCTGCGCCGCGGCGGAGCCGATCCGCCCCAGCGCCATCGCGGCGCAGGCGCGCGTCTCCGGGTTGTCGCGCCTCTTGAGGAAGCCGCCGCTGTTCAGCATCGCCGCGAGGATCCCGACCCCCTCCTCGCCCACCAGCGCGCCGTACGCCTCGAAGAACGCCATCTTCTCCGTGAGGTCCCGCGCCCGCACGTCCTTTCCCCGGACGAGGTTCGAGATCTTCCCCAGCGCCGCGCGGT
>JBEKGT010000072.1:0-8985 GCA_050012655.1 Gemmatimonadales bacterium
CGGCGTCCTCCTCGAACATCTCGTAGAAGTCGCCCATCCGGAACAACAGGATGGCGTCGCGGTGCCGTGCCTTGAGGTCGCGGTACTGCTGCATCAGCGGCGTGCCGAGGTCGAGGCCGGGGAGGGTCACGGCTCGCGCACCACGAAGGGGCGGCCCCCCGCGACCCGGCGCACCGCGGCCAGGGCATCGCGGGCCGCGCGCTCGGTGCCGTAGGAGCCCACGCGGACCCGCCGGAGGTGGTCGGCGCCGATGAGCACACGCGCCGTGAGTCCAGCGCCGCGCAGCTTGCGCAGGATCCGGTCGGCCTCGGCTGCGGTCCGTACGGCGGCAGCCTGGATCACGTAGCCGCCGCGGGCAGCGGCCGGCGCCGGGGGCGCGGAGGTGACCGGCGCCGCAGCGGGACGCTGTGCCGGTGCGGCGGGCGGCGGTGCGTGTGCCGTATCGGAGCGGGGCGGAGCGCCGGTCGCGGGGTGCTGCGGTGCGGCGCCGGGGGCCGGCGCGGCGGGCAGAGAGGCGCAGCGCGCGCGGTAGAAGTCCACCTGGTTGGTGAACTCGACGTCGGCCGCGCCCTCGGCGCGGGCCGAGTCGAGCAGCGCGCAGGCGCCGCGCGCATCGCCGAGATCGAAGGCGGCGCGGCCCGCCCAGAGGGCCGCCCGGGGCCGCAGGTCACTGTCGGGGTAGTCGCTCCGGAGGCGCTGTGCGAGAGCGAACGCGGAGACGGGATTGCCGGCTGCCGTCGCGAGCTGCGCGAGCTGGAGGAGCGCGTCGACGGCCCAGCGCGAAGTCGGGTACTCGATGGCGACGCGACGCAGGTCGCGCTCGGCGCTGTCCCCTGTCGCTGCGATCCTGGCACGCCAGTAGAGCGCCTCGACGTAGGCGGGTTCCCCCACCCGCGCCTTCGCCAGCTCCGCGTTCACCAGGCGTCGCGCCTCGTCGCTGCGGCCTTCGCCCGCGAGACAGACCGCCGTCTGGATGGCGGGGTTGTCCTGCGCCCGCGCGGCGGCGCACGCGCACGCGAGGAGGATGGCCAGACCCAGCGCCGCGCGCCGCGCGCTCACACCGCCCCCGCGGCCTGGCCCGCCATCGCGAGCAGCGCTTCTTGGAGGATCTCCGCCGCCCCCGCCACCGTAGTGTGCTTCAGGCGCCGGTCGGCCCGCAGCAACTCCGCTATCGCCGCGTCCAACTCCCGCAGCGTCCACTGCGCGGCGTCCCGCGTCCACCGCTCCGCCTCGAGTCGCCAGTTGCGCAGCCCGAAGGGACGCGCGTCCTGGATGGCGCCGAACATCCGGCCCTCCACCGCGCCCCGCGAAGCACCATCGTCGAGCAGCGCGCGCGCCAGCGCCACGCCCACCAGCGCCGTGCTCAGCGCCGCGACCAGGCGCACGCCGGTCACCCCCGGCGCATCGAGGAGCCGCGGCGCCATCTCGGCCGCCGCCACGCCACGCCGCGCCGTCACCGCGTCCACGAAGTCGAACAACGTCTCCCCGTGGCGCACCCCCACGAGGTCGGCTACGTCGTCCGCCGTGGCAACCCGTCCGGACACCGCGCCCGCCAGCTTCGCGAGTTCCGCGGCGAGGCTCGGCAGATCGGAGCCGACGGTCGCGATGAGGTGCCCGATGGCTCCCTCGTCGAGTGCGACCTGCAGCTTCTCCGCCTCGCGCCGGATCCACCCCGCCAACCGGTCAGGGGGCAGCGGATCCAACACCACCTCCTGGGCGAGCTTCGCCAGCGCCGGGTCGGGCTTGTCCCCGGCCGACTGGACGAGGACGAGGAGTGTCTCGGGCGAGGCCTGGCCGGCGTACGCGAGGACCGCCGTCCGCAGCGCCTGGGCCTTCGGCTTCTTCTGGAGGAGGAACTCGACCTCGGTGATCAGCACGCCGCGCCGCGCCGCCATCATCGGCGGGGTGTGGACCAGCGCGTGGAAGTCGTCCGCGGCCAACTCGGGGGCCCGGCGGCGGTCGAGGTTGAAGTCGCGGGTGGCCTCTTCGACGCCGAACTCGAGGAGGTTCCGGACGGCCTCGTCCTTCAGCAGCTCCTCGTCGCCGTACAGGTAGTAGACTGGATGGAGGACGCCCTTTCGGAGCGCCTTCCACAAGGCATCGAAATCGAGGGCCCGCATCGGGCGCAACTTAGCCCGCCGCGACCGTGGGGAAAAGGCGCGAAGGCGCTACCGCCCCGACCAGACGGCGGGAACCTCCATGTGGACACGGTAGGACGGGTCGGGATCGAAGGTGGTGAGCACGGCGTACAGGTCGCCCGGGGGCAGCTCGGAGGCGTCGCGCACGCGGAAGGTGACGCGGTCGAAACGGCCGGCGACAGGGGCTGGAGGCACCGGGACAGCCTCCACCACTTGGGAGTCGCCGGGCGGCGCACCGCCATCCCGACCCCGGAGGTCCAGCGCCACCACCGCCACGAGGGTGCAGAGAAGGAGTGCGCCGGCGACCCCGTATCCGCCGGTGAGCGCCGTCAACCGGCGCTCGCGACGGACGCGGTTCACGATCCGCACGCTGAACTCACGCGCCGGGCAGGGCCGCTCCGCCTCGCGGAGCGCTTCGACGCCGGCCCGGTACGCCGCCTCCAGCCGGCGGCACGGGCCGCACGCCTCAAGGTGCCGGCGCACGCGGACCGTGTCCGCGGCGTCAAGCGTGCCGTCGAGATAGTCGGAGAAGGATTGGTGGAACGCCTGACAGTTCATCACACGCCGGGTTCAGACAGCTATCGTACCACCGGCGCGCCCCGAGGTTCCCGGCTCCCCCCGCGGAAGGGGCGGGGGTCAGTCGAGGTGGGGCTCGATGATGGTGGCGAAGCTGTTCCTGGCCCGGTTGAGGCGGCTCTTCACCGTGCCGAGGTTGCAGCCGGTGATCTCCGCGATCTCCTCGTAGCTCTTTCCCTCCAGTTCCCGCAGGACGAAGACCTCACGGTGGTGCTCGGGGAGCTGCGAGACGGTCGCCTCCACCAGCTCGCGTAGGTGGCGCTTGCGGAACAGGTCGTCTGGCCGCGACTGCGTGTCCTCGAACTGCAGGGGACGATGGTCCGGCTCCCAGTTCCTCCGGATCGCCTGGAAGAGGACCAGCGGATTGCGGCTGCGGTTGCGCAGTTCGTTCTTCGCCAGGTTCGACGCGATCGTGTAGATCCACGTCGAGAACTTCTTCGCCTGGTCGAAGCGGTGCAGGTGCCGGTGCACGCGGATGAACGCCTCCTGCACCAGGTCCTCGGCCCTCTCGCGATCCCCGATGGACCGGTACACGAAGTTCAGCAGGCGGGTCTGGTACCGCAGGACCAGCTCGGTGAAGGCCCTGCTGTCACCGTCGAGACACGCTTGCACCACCGTGCTGTCATCGAGCTCCCCAAATGATGGAAGGGGAGGAAGGGTTGTCCGGCGTTCCGCCGCCTTCAGTGTCGTACCCATCGGAGGTCGCCCCGGCGTGTGCGGTGATGTCGGAACAGGGAAAAGGCAGGAACCGTACCCAGTACCGACACGGCGACGATGGCGTTGGTAACGCTCTATCTTACAAAGCATTAGGGGCCGAGTGGGCGATCAACCGCCTGCTCGGCCCCTCATGAACTCGTCCTCTGCAGGTTACACAGGCAGTCCGAATTGCGAGAAAAACAGTAGGGCTACGATGGTCTTCCCATCCACGATCTCGCCGCTGCGGATCAACTCGAGGGCACGGCTCAGCGGGATCCGGCGCGTTTCGATGAACTCGTCCGCTTCGCGGCGGTGCTGGCCCCGGGTGAGGTCGCGCGCGGCAAAGAGGTGGATGCGCTCGTCGGTGAAGCCGGGTGTGGTATAGAAGGTAGCGAGCCGGTCGAGCCGTCCGGCGTGCTCGCCCGTCTCCTCCGTCAGTTCCCGGGCGGCGCACGCCTCGGGCGTCTCCCCCGGGTCGAGGCGGCCCGCGGGGATCTCCCAGATCGGGCCGTCGGCGGCGTGGCGGAACTGCCGGATGAGGAGGATCTCGCTTTCGGCGGCGGCGTCGGCGAGGACGGGCACCACCGCCGAAGCCCCAGAGTGGCGGATCATCTCCAGCTCGCCGGTCGAGCCGTCGGGGAAGCGGACGGTGTCGATGTCGAGGTCGAGGACCCGGCCGGAGTAGACACGCCGCGAGCCGGTCTTCAATGGATCTCCTGCCCCCAGAGGTCCCGGACCGAGATCGGGCCCTCGTTCAGCGCGCGGATGCCGGCCTCGATCACGCTTCGGTCTCCCACCACGACGATCACGAAGTGGTCGAGGTCCAGGTACTGCCGGGCGACGCGCTGCACGTCGGTTGCGGTGACGGCGTTGATGCGGTCGATGTAGCCGTTGAAGTAGTCGAGGGGCAGGTGGTACGTGAGCAGGTCTCGATAGCGCCCGGCGGCAGCCTGGGTGGTCTCGAAGTCCCCGGGGAGACCGAGGGCGATGTACGACTTCGCTTTGTCGAGCTCCGTCTGCGGCACCGCCTCGTCGCGGATGCGCCGCAGCTCGCGCATGAACTCGATGAGGGAGCTGTCGGTCTTGGCGGACTGCACCGAGGCACCGGCCTGGAAGGGCCCGGCCATGCGGCGCATCGCGAACTGCGAGTTGGCCCCGTAGGTGTAGCCGTGGGTCTCGCGCAGGTTCTGGTTGAGGCGCGACGTGAAGCTGCCGCCCAGGATGGTGTTGAGCACCTGGAGCGGGAAGAAGTCCGAGCTCGAGCGTGGCACCCCGACGTTGCCGATGCGGATGACCGACTGCGCCGCGCCCGGCTTGTCCACGAGGAAGATGGTGCGGCCGGTGGGCGCCGCCGGGGTCGCCGGAGGCGGCGCCGCCGGCGTCGTCCCCCGCTCCCACCCGCCGAACCGGGCCGAGATGAGGGCCTGGGCCTCGGCGAGGGTGATGTCGCCGACCACGAGGAGCTTCGTGTTCTGCGGCCGATAGTAGGTCTGGTAGAACTGCGCCACCCGCGCGCGGTCGAGGAGCGCGGTGGACGCCTCGGTGCCGCCCAGCGGGCGCCCGTACGGGTGCTGGGCGCCGAAGACGATCGCGGGGAAGGCGAGCCCCGCCATGGCGACGGGCTGGTCGCGCTGCTGGAGGATCTGGGTCCGCCGCAGGTCCCGCTGGCGGGTGATCTCCGAGTCGGCGAAGGTCGGCCGGAGGACGACGTCGGCCATCAGGTCGAGAGCTGGCCCGAGCTGCCGCTTGGGGACGTGGAGCGAGACGCTGGCGACGTCGAAGCCGGCGCCGGTGGAGAGGTTCGCGCCGAGGAAGTCGGCCTCCTCGGAGATCTCAAGGGCGCTACGCCTGCCGGCGCCCTCGTCGAGCATGTTGGCGGTGAAGGTGGCGAGGCCCGGCAGGTCCGCCGGGTCGTCCACGGAGCCGGCGTCGAGGACGAGGGAGATGTCCACGACCGGCACCTTGTGCATCTCGACGACGGCCAGCACGAGGCCGTTCGCGAGGGTGGCGGTCTGCACCGGCGGGAGCCGGAGCGTGGGCGCTGGCCCGAGGGCCGGCGGCCGGGTGCGATCCACCGCCTGCGCCGTCAGCGTGATGGGGATGGCGGCGGTGACGGCGGCCGCGATGAGCGCGGCGAGGATTGCGGGGCGCGGCGCGCCGATGCGCAGCGGGGGGTTCACTGGTTGCCTCCCGGCTGCGTCGCAGCCAACTCCGTCTTGCCCTGCGGTACGACGCTCAGCACCACGCGGTGGCGGCGGAGCAGGTAGTCGCGCGCGACGCGCTGGACGTCGGCGGCGGTGACATGGCGGTAGCGGTCGAGGTCGGCCTGGAAGTAGTCAGGGGTGCCGACGAAGTAGTCGTAGTAGGCGAGCTGGTCGGCCTTCCCGCCGAAGCTCCCGACCCGCTCCATCCGGTCGAGGAACTGCGCTTCGGTCTGGTTGAGTACCCGCTCCACTTCGCGGGCCGTCGGGCCGGTCTCGGCCATGCGCCTGACCTCCTCGTTCACCACCCGCTCGAGCTCGTTGAGGTCGTGCCCCGGCCGGGCCGTGGTGCTGAGCCGGAAGGAGCCGTCGAGGCGCAGCGCGTCGTGGTACGCCGAGACGTTGGTCGCGATCTGCATCTCGTAGACGAGGCGCCGGTAGAGCCGCGACGACTTGCCGCCGGCGAGGACGTCGGCGAGCACGCTGAGCGCAGCGTCGTCAGGGGCGAAGGCCTTCACCGTGTGCCAGGCGTTGTAGACGCGCGGCAGCTGGACGTGGTCCTCGATCGTCGCGTAGACGTCGGCCGCGAGGGTGAAGGGGGGTGCCGGGCGCCGCGCCACGGCGGGGCCGCGCGGGATGGCGCGGAAGTAGCGTTCGACCTGCCGGCGCACCTCGGCCGGGTTCACGTCGCCGCCGATGACCATCGTGGCGTTGGTCGGCGTGTAGTAGGTGCGCGAGAACCGCCGCACGTCCTCGATCGTCGCGGCCGAGAGGTCGGCCATCGAGCCGATGACGGGCCAGTTGTAGGGGTGCCCCGCGGGGTAGAGGCGCTTCAGGACGTTCTCTTCCGCCTGGCCGTAGGGCTGGTTGTCGTAGCTCTGCCGCCGCTCGTTCTGCACCACGCCGCGCTGGAGGTCCACCTTCGGCGGCGTGATCTCGGGGAGCATGAAGCCCATGCGATCCGAGTCGAGGTAGAGCATCAGTGGGAGGGCGTTGGCGGGGCCGTCCTCGAAGTAGTTGGTGCGGTCCTCGGTGGTCGAACCGTTGTTGTCGGCGCCGGCCGCCTCGAGGAGTTGGTCGAACTGGCCGGTCGGCACGTGCTGCGAGCCCATGAACATCAGGTGCTCGAAGAGATGCGCGAACCCGGTGCGGCCGGGGCGCTCGTCGCCGGAGCCCTGGTGGTACCAGGTGTTCACGGTGAGGATCGGCACGGAGTGGTCCTCGTGCACGATCACCTTGAGCCCGTTGGGCAGCGTGAAGGTGGTGTAGGGGACGTGGAGGGCCTGGGCGCTGAGGCGGGCGGGCAGCGTGCACGCCAGCAGCAGCGTGGCGAGGCCGGCCACAGTTCGGACGCGTCTGGTCATAGCGGGGTCACCTCACGAAGAGGAGCGCCGCCGGGGCCTTCACCGACTCGGCGAGGAGGTAGCCGAGTTCCCGGCGGCTGTTGGAAGCGATGGGGCTGTGCGGGGCCGGCGAGCCGAGGGCGCGAAGCCCGAAGCGGCGCGCCAGGACGCCGAGCCGGAGGAGGTGGAAGCCGTCGCTGACGAAGAGGGCGCTGGAGCCGCCGCGCCCGTGGATCCGTGCCGCCGCCGCCCGGACTGACGGGGCGGAGGTGCGCCCCGAAGACTCCGCCTCGACGGCGGCCTCGGGGAGCCGGGCGGCGATGAGGTACCGGCGGCCCACGACGGCCTCGCTCACGGTGTCCCCCGCGCCGGTGCCGCCGGTGACGATGACCACCGGTGCGAGTCCGCGGCGATACAGCGTCGCGGCGTGGTCGAGTCGGGCGCGGAAGACGGGAGAGGGGCGTCCGTCGTACTGCGCGGCGCCCATCACCACGATGGCGTCCGCGGGGCCGGCCGCGTCGCGGCGGGCCGCGGCCACCACCGACGCGAGGGACGCGAGCCATGCGACCCCCGCCACGAACGCGAGCGCCACCACGATGCGCCGCATCCGCGAAAGCTACGGCGGGCCGCGTCCGTGGCGGTAGGGCGGCGCCGGGCGGCCGCCGCCGCCGGCGCCGTCCCTCGGCGGGTGACGCGCGGCGTCATCCCGGCGCTCAACTGCTGATGATGATGGTCGTGCCCCCGCTGCTGCTGCCGCCGAAGCGCGGGTTCACGACGTTGTTGTACACCGAGCCGAAGGTGTACGTGAAGCTGAAGCCGCCATAGTAGGTGTAGTTCGTGCGCAGCTGTCGGAGTTGGAGCAGCACGTCTGCCGGGGTCGGTCCGGCGGCGGGGAGATAGCGTTGGCTGCGCACGAACGAGTAGCTCCCGTAGGCGCTCAGCGACAGGCCGCGTACCAGCCGCACGCTCATGCTGCCGTAGATGTTCACGTTCGGGTTCCGCGCGTCGTTCCAGTACTGCGTGCCGCTCACCGAGACGCTCGCGCTCCCCCACGGCTGGCGGAGGCCGAGGGCGACGTCGAGCTCGTGCTTGGCGTACGTCTCCGACGTCTTGAAGTAGACCGTCGTGTCGTGGTAGTTGGCCGTCTCGACGCCGAGGGAGTAGTTGAACCGGAGCTGGCGGCGCGTGGATTGGGCGTACGGGAACAGGTCGTATTCGATCGCGGGGGCGATGCTCGCCCGCAGGTCGGTATTGCCCGACGTGGATCCGGAGAGCCCCGACTGGAAGCCGGCCGACCAGTGCGCGCCGAGGCTGCGGACGATCAGTGCGCTCGCCGACCAACTCTGCTTCGTGGTCCGGAGCGTCGTGTCCACTTCCGGGATCGTGACGGTGGTGTCGCGGCCCGGCGAGACCTGATACGTCGAGTCGTACGCTGACGAGAGCGCATAAGTGTAGCGGCTGCGGTAAGCCGAGCCGTAGACGTTCAGGTCGATCCTCCACGTCTCGGTGGTCCGGCTCGCATCGAAACTGCCGGAGAACTGGCGGTCTGACTGTGACTCTTGGCCGTCGAAGTAGCTGTACAGGCTCGTGGCGTAGACCCACCGGTGCCAAGGGTCGCGCCGCTCGCGCGCGGGGCCGCCCGGGCCGCCGGGCGGCTCGAAGTGGACGTCCAGGTGCGCGGCGAGCGGCGTCTTCATCGCATACCGCACGAGGCCGAGGCGGAGGATGCGCACCATCCCGTGGCGCGTCTCGTCGCTGGTCGCGTCCGACTGCGCGATGTAGTGCAGGGTGTCGGCCCGGCCCTGGAGTTCCTGCTGGCCGATGAACGTCAGCGTGTAGTCGGTACCGCGGCCGCCCGTCTGCTGGCTGGTGACGAGCACCACGACCTGCCCGTCGTACCGGTCGCGGACCCAGTTCACGAACGTGACCTCGGTGTGGATGAAGTCCACGTCGCATTCGTACTGGCAGTCGAGGAAGACCCGCAGCGCCTCCCCCTGCGGTGGGGGCGGTCCGGGCGGAGGTCCGGGCGGC
>JBEKGT010000073.1:0-8821 GCA_050012655.1 Gemmatimonadales bacterium
CAGGGCTACGGCGAACCGCAGATCGAGGCCGCGTACCGCTGGCTGGTCGCGGGGCACGCCGTCCGGCGCATCGAGGTCCGTGCCATGCGCCCGACGCCGCTGCTTTCTCCCGGCCTGATGCGGGCGCCGGTCGCCGCCACGGGGCGCGGCCCCGCCGAGACCGCGGCCTACCGGCGCGGCGGCCTCGAGTCCCCGGCCGACACCGTCCAGCTCTTCCGGATCGCGGCGCTTCCCGACGGGAGCCCGCAGGGCGGCGCGACGTACCGCCTGCTCGCGGCCGACGCGTGGGTGCGGCCCACGGCGCCGACGGCCACCCTCGACGCCACCGGCTCCGCCCTGATCGAGGTGCATTACACGGCCTCGGCGCTGACGCGTCCGGGCCGGCACGTGGGGACGGTGGTGGGCTACCCGGCCGCCGACAGCGCCGCGGGGCCGGCATTCGTCCTCGTGAACACCGTCGTCGTCCCCGACACCGGCGCCGCGCTTGCAGCCCATTCGCGCGTCGTCGCGGCCGCCGCCGCCGACCGGTACTACCTCCGGGTGCCCGTGGGCGCGTCGGGATTCACGGTCCGCGCCGCGGTCCGCGACTCGACCGTCCCGGCTTCGGTGCACCTGTTCGAGCCCAGCGGGCGGCCCTCGCGCGGCACCGAGCAGCTCGGCCTCGGGGAAGAGGGCGCAGCGCGCGCCTCCGCCGCGCTCCGCGCCAACGACGTCGTCCCGGGCGTCTGGGAGGTCGTCGTGCAGGCTCCCCCCACCAAGCTCGTGGGCTACGACCTCGACGTGGCCGTGCCGGACCTCCGCATCGCCACGCCCGACTCGGCGGGCGGCTCGCCGCACGTGACCTTCGCCGCCGCATCCGGCCGGGACACCACCGTCACCGTCGTCGCGGAGCAGCTGGGCGCCACGCGCCTGCGGGATGTGGCCATCGCGGACGGCGCGCTGGTGCGGGATACGGTCGAAGCGCCGGTGTGGGCGCGGAAGGCCATCGTGGAGGTGTGGGTGCCGCGGGACGGGTGGGATGCGGTCACCGACTTCAGCATCACGCTGTACGACCACGACGGCACGCAGCTCGGGCAGGGCGCGATGAACTACGACTTCCACCGGGTGGAGGCCACGCTGCCGGAGCACCGGACGGCGCCCTTCCCGGTGCAGGTCGAGCTCTTCCCCGCCTTCGCGCACGACACCGCGCCGGCGCAATTCCCGGTACGGATGCGGGTGACCTTCACCGGCAACGCGCGCCGCCTGCAGGTGGCCGAGGGGCAGGGCGCGCCGGCGGAATCGCTCGCGGTGCGGATCCCGGCCCACGGCACGGCGGCGGTGACCGTCATCGGCGCCGCGCCGATGAGCGGCCTCCCCGGCTTTGACGCGTGGGTCCGCGTCTGGGCCTCGGGCCGCGCCTCCGACCGGGTGGATGTGGAACGGTTCTTTCCCGTGCGCCTGACGCCGTGATCCGCATCGCGTCGGGCCAGGGTTTCTGGGGGGACGACCTCGACGCCCCGGTCCGCCAGGTCGAGGGCGGCCCCATCGACGTGCTGATGATGGACTACCTCGCCGAAGTGACGATGTCCATCCTGCAGAAGCAAAAGGCGCGTGACCCGAAGCTCGGCTACGCCCGCGACGTCGTCCCGCTCATGGAACGCATCCTTCCGTCGGTCGTCTCGAAGGGGATCCGCGTCACGACGAACGCGGGGGGCGTCAACCCCGAAGCGTGCGCGCAGGCCATCGCCGAAGTGGGGCGACGGCTCGGCCTGGCGGGGAAGCTGCGCATCGGGATCGTGGGCGGCGACGACATCCTCGGGCGCCTCGACGACCTCCTCGCACGCGGCGTCCCACTCGCCGACATGGACACAGGCCGCCCCTTGAGCGACGTGCGTGACCGCGTCGTCTCCGCCAACGCGTACCTCGGCGCCGCGCCCGTGGTCGAGGCGCTCGCACAGGGGGCGCACGTCGTCGTGACCGGACGCGTCACCGACACCGGCCTCACCCTTGGCCCGCTGATCCACCGCTTCGGCTGGAAGGCCGACGCCTGGGACCTGATGGCCGCGGGGACGGTGGCGGGCCACATCATCGAGTGCGGGGCGCAGAGCTCGGGCGGCAACTTCCTCGGCGGCTGGCCTGACGTGCCGCACCTCGAGGACGTCGGGTACCCCATCGTGGAGGCGGAGGCGGATGGCACGTTCGTCGTGACCAAGCACGCGGGCACGGGCGGCGTCGTCAGCGTCTCGAGCGTCACCGAACAGCTCGTCTACGAGATGGGCGATCCGCATTCCTACATCACTCCCGACGGCGTGGCGGACTTTACGACCATCCGGCTCGAGCAGGCCGGCCCCGACCGTGTGCGGGTGAGCGGGGTTCGCGGCCGGGAGGCGACCCCGTTCCTCAAGGTCTCGGTGGCGTACCGCGCTGGATACAAGGCGGTGGGGACGCTAGTCTACGCCTGGCCCGATGCCGTGGCGAAGGCGCGCGAGGCCGACCGGGTGCTGCGCGCGCGCCTCGAGCGGCTCGCGCTCCGGTTCGACGAGATCCTCACCGAACTCGTGGGTGCCAACGCGACCCACGGCCCCCTGGCGGGAGAGCCGCCGGCCGACGCGCCCGAGGTGCAGCTGCGTGTCGGTGTGCGCTCCCCAGACCGCACAGCCGTCGAGCGGTTCACGCGCGAACTGGCGCCCCTTATCCTCAACGGCCCCCCGGGCGTGACCGGCTTCGCGGGCGGCCGGCCCAAGGTGGAGGAGATCGTGGCCTACTGGCCCGCGCTCGTCCCCAAGGCCGAGATCACGCCGGTGGTGCGGGTGCTGACCGCATGACCTTCCCCAAGTTCTCCCTGGTGGGCGACCCGCAGCGCGACGCGCAGATCGTCAAGCGGGCGCGTCGGCAGGTGATGGGGTGGCGTATCCGCTCGCTGCTGCTGGCGCTGATCGCCGGCCTCTTCTTCTTCCGCCTGCGGATGGTGCTCCCCGGCGTCATCTTCGTCCTCCTGGCGCTGGCGGCGGCGCAGACGTCGCGCCTCATCCTCAAGCGAACGGTCGAGATGCAGGCCAAACTCGCGCTGCTGGAGAAGGGGCGATGAAGGTCCGGCTCCTGGCGCTGGCGCACGCCCGCAGTGGCGACAAGGGCGACACCGCCAACGTCGGCGTCATCGCGCGGCGGCCGGAGTTCTATCCGATCCTCGAGCGGGAGGTGACGGCCCCACGAGTCGCGGCGCATTTCACCGGCATGCTGACGGGCGGGGTCGAGCGGTACGAGCTTCCCAATCTCGGGGCGCTGAACTTCCTGCTGCACGGCGCCTTGGGCGGAGGCGGGACCGTCTCCCTCAAGACCGACGCCCAGGGGAAGACGCTGAGCACGGCGCTGCTGCGGATGGAGATCGAGGTGCCCGATGGGACGATCTAGTCGCAAGGGGCAATACGCCAAGACGCCAAGAGGCAGAACAGTCACGGGCCAGAAGCCAAGACGCCAAGGGAAGGCAGCGCCGAGCATCGGCGCGCCGCGGGTGCTGGTGAGCTGCGAGGGCGGCATCGCGGCGCTCACTCTCAACCGCCCCGAGAAGCGCAACGCGCTCGACCGGGCGATGATTTCCGAGCTGGGGGCCGCGCTCACCACCTGTGACCTCGCCGCCGACGTCCGCGTGGTCGTCGTGCGCGGGGCGGGGAAGGACTTCTGCGCCGGCGCCGACCTCACGGAGCTCCTCGCCTCGGCGGACCTGCCGCCGGAGGAGAACGAGCGCCGCGCGATGGAGCTGGGCGAGGTCTTCCTGGCGCTGCGCGAGACGCCTAAGCCCACCGTGGCCGTCGTGCGCGGGCGCGCGCTGGCAGGCGGGTGCGGGCTGGCGACCGCCTGCGACCTTGTCGTCGCCCATCCGGACGCGGTGTTCGGCTACCCCGAGATCGACCGGGGCTTCGTCCCGGCGATGGTGCTGGCGATCCTCCGGCGGGCCGTCGGCGAGAAGGTGGCCTTCGACCTCGTCGCGACGGGCCGCCTCCTCGAGGCCGCCGCCGCTGAGCGCGTCGGCCTGATCTCGCGCGTGCTCCCGGCGAAGGGGTTCGAGGCGCAGGTCACAAAGCTGCTGACACGCCTGGCGGGCGCGTCCCCCTCGGCGCTCGCACTGATCAAGCAGCAGTTCACCGGCCTCGACGGGATGGGATTCGCGGAGGGGATCCGCCTCGGGGCGCAGGTGAACGCCGTGGCCCGCCGGTCCCCCGACTTCCGGAAGGCGACCAGCGCCTTCCTCGGGAAGTGAGGGCGCGGTGGGCGGCTGGACGGTCGCCAAGTACCTCCTCACCGTGGCCGGCCTCGTGCTGGTGGTCGGCGCGGACCGGGTGGGGATGCGGTGGCTCGGCTACGTCGGACTGGGCTTGATTGTCGTCGCCTTCCTGCTCCGGTATCCCCAGCGCCGCGCGCTGCGGCGAGCCTCGCTGCCGGCGAATTCGGGCGAGAGCTGAACGCTGCGGTCGATGAGCGGCTGGCCACCTGAGATGCGCCGATTCGCTGCCCGGACCTGATCGAACACGCTCTCGCCCTCCAGCTTCTGGTGACTCGCCGCGCGATTCCGCTCCCCTCCGCAACGCCCTGACGCCGCTTCCGTGACGCGGCGCGCTACCGTGGGCGGCCGTGACCACACTCGCTCTCCGCGTCGCGCGGGCCCGCGAGGTGCTGCTGGAGCGGTTCGGCTTCCGTGACTTCCGCCCCGGCCAACGCCGTGCGGTGCAGGCCGCCCTCGCCGGCCGCAACGCGCTGGTGGTGCTACCCACCGGAGGCGGGAAGTCGGTCTGCTATCAGGTCCCGGCGCTCGTCCTCGAGGGCCTGACGGTGGTGGTGTCGCCCCTCATCTCGCTGATGACGGACCAGGTCGTGGCGGCGCGGGCGAAGGGCATCGCCGCGGGGGCCCTGACCAGCGCGCAGACGTACCCGGAGCGCGAGGCGCTCCTGGCGGAGGCGCAGGCCGGGGCACTGCGGCTCCTCTACGTGGCGCCCGAACGGCTCGCGACCGGCGCGATGATCGGCGCCCTGCGCCGCGCCGGAGTGGCGCTTCTCGCGGTGGACGAGGCGCACTGCGTCTCCGAGTGGGGGCACGACTTCCGCCCCGCGTATCGCCAGATCGGCCTCGTTCGCCGGGCGCTGGGGTCCCCGCCCACCCTCGCCCTCACCGCGACCGCGACGCCGGCGGTGCGCGACGACATCCTCGCCAGTCTCCGGCTCCAGGGCGCGGAGCGCATCGTCGGCTCCTTCGACCGCCCCAATCTCCGCCTTGTGGTCACACGCGTCCGCGATGACGAGGAGCGGAGGCGGCGGCTCCTCGCCCTCCTGCGCCCCTCGTGCGGCGCCGCGCTCGTCTACGTCCCCACGCGCCGCTCCACCGAGCGCTGGACGCGCAGTCTCTGGAACGCGGGGGTCGCGGCCGCCCCGTACCACGCGGGGCTGGAGCATTCGGTGCGCCGCGGCGTCCAGGACGACTTCCTCCGCGACCGCATCGAGTGCGTCGTGGCCACCTGCGCCTTCGGGATGGGCATCGATAAGCCCGACGTGCGCACGGTGGTCCACCTCGGCCTCTCCACCAGCCTCGAGGCCTACTACCAGGAGGCCGGACGGGCGGGGAGGGACGGGCGGCCGGCGCGCTGCGAGGTCCTGTGGACGATGGGGGACCTTCGCCTCCAGCGCCTCATCGTGCCGGAGGCGCGCAAGCTCGACCCGCTGGTCCGCTATCTCACGTCGTTCGGGTGCCGGCGGGAGATGCTGCTGTGCCACTTCGGCGAGCACCGGGGCCGCTGCGGCCACTGCGACCGCTGCGAGAGGTGGGACCGGCTGTGGCGGCAGCTCGGGGGGAGGGCGCCGGTGCGGAGGCGGCTGGCTGTTGCTGGGTGAGGGGGCGACGCGCGACAGCCCTATGACCTATCACCTATCACCTATCACCTAGCGCCCATCACCCATCACTCATCACCTATTACATTTGTCCCGATGGACGACTCCCTCTTCTTCACCGACGAGCACCTCGAGGTCCGCGAGATGGTGCGCGACTTCGCGCGCAACGAGATCGCCCCCATCGCCCGCGAAGCGGATGCGTCGGGGGAGTTCCCGTGGCCCACCGTCGCGAAGATGGCGGAGCTGGGCCTCCTCGGGATCCCGTGGCCGGAGGAGCTCGGCGGCACGGGGATGGACTACCTCTCGTACATCATCGCCGTCCACGAGCTGGCGAAGGTGGACGCGTCGCACGGCATCACCGTCTCCGCACACACCACCCTCGGCACCTCGCCGATCGTGGACTTCGGCACCCCGGCGCAGCGCGCTCGCTACCTGCCGCTCCTCGCTGGCGGCAAGGTGCTCGGCGGCTTCGGCCTCACCGAGCCGGGCGCGGGATCCGACGCGGGCGGCACCGTGACGACCGCCGAGGACAAGGGCGACCACTTCCTCCTCAATGGCTCGAAGATCTTCATCACCCACGCCGGCGTGGGTGAGATCTTCGTGTGCACCGCCCGCACGACCCCGGGCCACACCAGCCGTGGCATCACCGCCTTCATCGTCACGAAGGAGAACGTCGAGAAGGCCAAGGCCGTCGCGGTCGGCTTCGGCCACGATGACTCCCTCGCCTGGACGAAGGGGGTCCGCGCCGGGAGGAAGGAGGACAAGATGGGCTGGCGGGCGTCCGACACCCGCGAGCTCTTCTTCCAGGACGCCGTCGTCCCCAAGGAGGACGTCCTCGGCCCGGTGGGCGAGGGCTTCGCGCAATTCCTCAAGACGCTCGACTCGGGCCGCATCGGTGTCGCCGCCCTCTCCCTCGGCATCGCCGAAGGGGCGTACGAGGAGGCGGTGAAGTACGCCGGCCAGCGGAAGCAGTTCGGCCGCTACATCGGTGCCTTCCAGGGGATCAGCTTCGCCCTCGCCGACCTCGCCACCGAGATCGAGGCGGGGAAGCTCCTCACCTACCAGGCCGCCTGGCTCAAGCAGCACGGCAAACCCCACAAGATCGAGGCCGCCAAGGCCAAGCTCTACTGCTCCGAGCTGGCGATGCGGGCCACCATCAAGGCCGTGCAGATCCACGGCGGGTACGGCTACACCACCGATTACCCTGTCGAGCGGATGATGCGGGACGCCAAGGTCTGCGAGATCGGCGAGGGCACCAGCGAGATCCAGCGCCTCGTCATCGCCCGCTCCATCCTGGGAGACGTCGTCGGCGGGTAGTTGACTAAGTCGAAGTCTGGCAGTACCTTACATTTCCAGATGCAGGTATCTGGTCCGCAGCTCCTCGCGCGCCTCGAGCGCGAAGTCCTTCCCCTCGTCTCAAAGCCGAACCGTTACGTCGGGAATGAGCGTGGCATCGTCCGCAAGGAATGGGACTCGGTCCGCGCGCGCCTGCTCTTCTGTTTCCCCGACGTCTACGAAGTCGGGATGAGCCACACCGGGACGCAGATCCTCTATCACATCGTGAATCGCCGGCCGGAGTGGCTCCTCGAGCGCGCGTACGCGCCGTGGCCGGACATGGAGCGCCTGATGCGGGAGCGGGGCATCCCGCTCTACGCGCTCGAGTCGGGGCGGGCGGCGCGCGAGTTCGACGTGGTAGGGTTCACGCTCCAGTCGGAACTGACGTACACCAATGTCCTCACGATGCTCGACCTCGCGGGGATTTCGCTGCGGCAGGCGGAGCGGGGCGAGGGCGACCCGGTCGTGCTGACGGGTGGCCCATGCGCCTCGAATCCGGAGCCCCTCGCGCCGTTCGTGGACGCGGTGCTCCTCGGCGACGCGGAGGACGCGATCCACGAGATCCTCGGGGTGGTGGCCGACCATCGGGAGACGGGTGGGGCGAAGGGGGAGGGCGGGACGGTGCGCAAGCGGCTCCTGTGGCGCCTCGCGACCGAGGTGCCGGGGGTGTACGTGCCGAGCCTGTACGTCGTGGACGCGAGGAGCGGGGGCGCCGGTGCGCAGCCGGGCGCCGGGCGAGCGGAGCGAGCCGTCCGACCGGCGAGCGCCGCCGCCCCCGCGACGCAGCGGCCCACGACGGTCCGGATTGGCATGGGCACGCCCCGCCCGACCGATCCGCGCCTCCCGTTCCCGGTGATGGCGCGCACGGTGCCGGTACTCCGGACGGAGGACCATCCGCGCGAGATGCTGGTGCCTATCGGCGAGGTGGTGCACGAGCGCCTGCCGATCGAGGTGCAGCGCGGCTGCATGCGGGGATGCCGCTTCTGCCAGGCGGGGTACCTCTACCGCCCGGCGCGGGAGCGGAGCGTGGACGAGTGCGTGGAGATCGCGCAGGAGGGGATCGCCTTCTCGGGGCACGAGGAGGTGTCGCTCCTATCCCTCTCGACCGCGGACTACTCGCAGGTGGAGACGCTGGTGGACCGGATGAGCCGGGAGCTGGTGGACCGCGGCGTTTCGGTGTCGCTCCCCAGCCTGCGGGCGGACGCCTTCTCGGTGGGGCTCGCGGAAGCGGTATCGCGGGTGCGGAAGTCGGGCTTCACTTTCGCGCCCGAGGCGGGCTCGGAGCGGCTGCGGCGCGTGATCAACAAGGGGATCAGCGAGGCGGACATCCTCTCTGCGGTGGACCGCGCGATGGCCTCCGGGTGGACGGGCGTGAAGCTCTACCTCATGATCGGCCACCCGACGGAGGGGCTGGCCGACTTCGAGGAGCTGGCGCAGCTGGTGGGGAAGATCCGCGCGATCCTCAAGCGGCACGGCGGCCGAAGGAAGGTGTCGCTCGCCTTCTCGCCCTTCGTGCCGAAGGCGCACACCCCCTTCCAGTGGGAGCGGCAGGACGCCGATGCCGAGTCGCGCCGGAAGCTCGGGTGGATCAAGGCGCGGCTCCGCGGGCAGGGCGTGGACATCAAGCACC
>JBEKGT010000074.1:0-8821 GCA_050012655.1 Gemmatimonadales bacterium
GGACCGGGTCATCGCCAGCGTGGCGGAGCTGCCAACGCTGATCTAGGGCGGGAGGCCTCGCCTCCCGCGCCTCCTACAGCAGCAGCGCTCCCTCGTGCTTCAAGAGCCACTCCTTGGCCGGCAACCCGCCCGCGTACCCGCCAAGGGACCCGTCGCTGCGCAGCACGCGGTGGCAGGGCACGATGATGGCGATGGGGTTGTCGTGGAGCGCGTTCCCCGCCGCGCGTGCGGCCCGCGGCCGCCCCGCCCGCGCCGCCACCTCGGTGTACGTCGTCACCTCACCCGCCGGCACCTTCGCCGTCTCCCGCAGCACCCGCCGCTGGAAGGGCGTGACGTCGGAGAGGTCCACCCGCGTCTCGAAGGTGAAGCGGCGCCCCTCGAAGTAGCGGTCCAGCTCCCGGCGTACCGCGTCGAGCGCGGCGGAGCGCTCGAGCGGACGGTCGGGGAACTCTTCCAGGAGGCGCCGCAGGAACTCGTCCTCCCCCTGGACGTAGTGCAGGCGCCGCAGGCCGGCGAGCCCCGCCGCGAGGCCCAACGACCCGACGGGCGTGTCCTCCATCAGCGCGTACTGGAGAGGGGCGCCGTCCCGCCCCGTCAGCCGCTCGAAGGCGCGGTGCACCAGCCGCCGCTCGGCGCGCTCGTCGTCCCTCTCGCGCACGGTCATCGAAACTCCTTCCTCAGCCGCTTGATCGCCTGGTGGACGTTGGCGCGCGCAGCCGTCTCGGTGCCGCCCATCCGCTTCGCGATCTCGTCATAGTCGCACTCGCCCGAGACGCGGAGGGTCAGCGCGACCCTCTGGCGCTCGGGTAGCCCGGCCACGCGCGCCCACACCGCCGCGTGGCGGGGATCGGTCTCGTGCGCGCCGCCACCAGGCTCGCTCGCGTCCAGCCACGCCGGCGCCGCGACCTCGGGTTCCCGTGCGTGCCGGGCCAGTGCCGCCGCTTCGCGGGCACGGGCCCGCAGGTGATTGAGCGCGGTGTTCGTGGCGATGCGATACAGCCACGCGCGCTCGTTCGAGCCTGGCCGCAGCTCCCCCAACGCGCCGTGGGCACGCAGGAAGGTGTCCTGCAGCAGGTCGGCGGTCACGTCGTCGTCACGGACGAGGCGCCGCAGGTGGCGGGCCAGCTCCAGGCCGTGCTTGGCGAGGAGCAGCGCGAGCGCGTCGGAGACCTTGGGACGGCGGTGCACGGTCATCGTATTCCTATAACACCGGCGGCTTGCGGATGTGAAACGGCGCCGGCTGCCGCCGGCGCCGCTCCCTGGCGTCTTGACGTCTGACCCCTGTCTTCTGCCCTACACCTCGTCGCTCACCAGCCCGCACCGCAGCGCGAATCGCGTCAGGCCCGCCACGGAGTGGATGCCGAGCTTCTTCATCAGGCTGTCGCGGTGGGTCTCCACGGTGCGCACGCTGATCCCGAGCGTGCCCGCGATCTCCTTGTTGCTGGCACCCTCGGCGATGTGCCGCAGGACCTCGCGCTCGCGCGGGCTGAGGCGCTCGAGGGCGTTGGTGACCTCTTCCCCCTCGAGCTTGCGGCGCAGGAGGTCCGACATCTGCGCCGAGACGGCGGCGCTGTAGTAGGAGTCGCCGTTGCAGACGGCCCGCACCGCGGCGACCAGCTCTCCCGCCGCGGCGTCCTTGACGAGGTAGCCATGCGCGCCGGCCCGCACGCTTTCCAGGAGGTACTCGGGCTGGAGGTGCATCGAGAGGATGAGGATGCGGACCTCCGGCGCCTGCCGCCGGATCTGCCGCGCCGCCTCGAGGCCGCCCCCGCCCGGCATGGTGATGTCGAGGACGGCGACGTCCGGCTGCTTGGCGAGCGTCTCCGCCACGGCGGCCTGCCCGTCTCCGACCTCCGCCACCACCTCGATGCCGCCGTCCGCCGCCAGGATGCGCCGCACCCCCTCGCGCATCAGCGTGTGGTCGTCGGCGAGGAGGACCCGGATCGGGGCGCCCTGCGCCGCGGCTCCCTGCGTATCAGCTGCCATTCGCACCCTCCAGCGGCATCCGTGCTTCGAGCCGCACTCCCGAGCCGGGCGCCGTCCGCACGTCGAGGCGCCCACCGAGGCCGAGCAGGCGCTCCCGCATCCCCGCCAGCCCGGCCCGCGACTCGCCGGCCTTCACGGCCTTCGCGGCGTCGAATCCGCGGCCGTCGTCCTGGACCACCAGCACCATCTCGCGCCCTTCCGGCCGGATCCACGCCTGCACACGGCGTGCCTCGGCGTGGCGCGCGACGTTGGTCAGCGCCTCCTGGAAGATACGATACAGCGCGACCTCGACCTCGGGAGGGATGTCCGGCGGCGGCTCCTGCGCGTCGAGGTCCACGATCACCCCGGTCCGCCCCGAGAACTCCTCCGCCAGCGCCTCCACCGCCGGGACGAGCCCCAGGTCGTCGAGGGCGGCGGGCCGCAGGCCCCGCACCGTGGCGCGGATCGTCTCCAGGGCGCGGCCAGTGAGGTCGATCGCCCGGTCGAGGGCCTCGCGCGCCGCCGCGTTCCCCTCCACCTGGCGGGCGAGGAGCCCCAGCTCGAGCCGGATTGCCGTCAGCACCTGGCCGGTCTCGTCGTGCAGCTCGCGGGCGATCCGCCGCCGCTCCGCCTCCTCGGCACGCAAGATCGCGGCGGAGGCACGGCTCAGGTCGGCGCTCCGCTCCTCCAGTGCCGCGTACAGCTCGCTGTGCTGCAGCGCGGCGCCGATCTGCTGGCCGAGGGTCTGGTGAAAGTCCTCGTCGAGCGCCGCGAAGGGATCCCGCACCCGGCTCACGATCACGAAGGTCCCCGCCAGTTGCTCCCCGACGGAGATCGGCAGGGTCAGGGCGTGCGGGTACCGGCCCTGCAGCTCCTCAAGCGAGATCGGGGCGCCCCCCTCGCAGACGCCGGAGCCGCCGCGGAACTTCGACTCGCCCCCCGGCTCGTCGGGCCGGAAGAGGGCGCAGCCGATGACCGCCGGCAGGGCGAGGGGCCGCTGCAGCACGGCGTTCACCACGTCGGCGGGACGGAGGCTCCGCTGCAGGTCGCCGGCGAGGGCGGAGAGGGCAGCGAGGCCCCGCAGTTCGTCCTCGACGACCAGCATCAGCATCCCGCCCGCCACCGCGAGCTCGAAGAGGATGTCGAGGTAGTAGCCGAAGGGGACCCACGCCCCCTGGGAGCGCAGGAAGGTGTAGTCGAAATGGTGCAGGCCCCAGAGGAGGAAGCCGCTGGCCACCACGGCGGCCCAGCGCGACCGGGCGCGGCGCCCGTACACCGCGAAGACCACGCCCGTCACGAGGGTGACGATGCTGAGGAAGATGACGCTCGGCACCGCCGCGAAGAGGAAGTCACGGACCTGGTAGATTGCGACGTACGCCCACACGACCGGCGCCGCGATGAAGACGTAGTACCAGTGCCGCCACGGCGGCTGCCACACGAACACCACCGCCGCCCACAGCAGGAGGAGCGCCGTCCAACCGGTGGCGACCTGGTGGATGAAGAGCCAGTGGTCCTGCCGGGTGACGATGAAGAGGGCGATGGCGCACAAGCGTGTGACGTAGACGAACCACGCCCCCGCCCACACGCTGAAGTAGCGCTTGCGGTAGGTGACGGCGAGGACGAGGAAGAGCCCCGTGATCCCCAGCGTCACCAGCGCCTGGAAGAGCCCGAGGGAGACCTCGAGGGGCCAGCCGAAGGGGAGTCTCAGCACGTCTCGAGGATCCCGCGCGCCACGTGGTCGGCGATCGGTCCGATGAGCCGCTCGATCCGGTCGAGGAGCTGCGCATCCTCGGGAGACGCGGCGACGTGGCCGTCCGGGTCGTCGCCCCGCGGCGCTTCCGCGGGCGGCACGAAGGTGTCGCAGACGGCGGCGAGAACGACGCACTGGCGGCGGGTGAGCGTGGGCGTGGTCATGGCTCCGGGCCGTAAGCTGCGGCGCGGGACCCTCGCTCACAAGTCGCGCGCCCCATTCTCCCGGCCAGGAAAGCCCGCTAGCATTCGGGATGTTGCTGCCAATCCTCGCGTTCGCAGCCGCCCTCGCCGCGGCTCCCCAGCACCCCGACAGCATCGTGATCCCCGCGGGCGATCTGATGCGCCTCTACACCGACTGCGGCGAGGCGCGCTGGCCCTACGGCACGGAGGAGCGCCTCGTTCCCAAGACGACCGGCGAGCTCGACTCCGGCGTGGTGCGCCGCAGGGCGCTCGAGGCGGCGTGGCGCGCGACCTTCGCGGCCCGCGCCGGAGACTCGATCCAGCCGACCGACACCGGCGCCTGGCGCTATCCCCTGGCCGTGCGCGGGAGGCTCCTCGACAACTTCCTCAGCCCCCGCGCCGACGGACCCCACGGTGCACTCGACATCTTCGTGCCGAGCGAGGGGGTGAGGGTCCGCAGCCCGGTGGCGGGCGTGGTGGTCGCGGCGGGGGATGGCTGGCGGGGCGGCTACGAGCGCCGGGGTCGGGGCTTCTTCTACGAGGGGAACGGGCTGTCGCGCCGCGCCGGCAACGGGGCGATCCTCTTCGACCCCGCATCCGGCGGGTACCTGCTCTTCTCGCACCTGCGGGCGGGGGTCCGCGTCCACGCGGGCGACGTGATTGCCGCCGGCACGCCGGTCGGGCGGGTGGGCCACACCGGGAATGCGGTTCGACCCGGGCGCGGCAAGCACCTGCACCTCGCCTACAAGGCGCCGGGCACCGCGTGCGGCATCCCGGGGGTGCTGGTGGCCGTGGACCCCTACCGGTGGGTCCGGGGGGCGCGGGACCGCGAGCACCCGGTACGGCACGCGGCCTCGCCGGCGCGAATGCCGCACCGTGCGAGGCCGCGATCATAGTCCCTCATCGCTCGAAATCGGAGCCAGCGCTCTCGCGCCGACTGCGCCCACCGCCCGGCGTTACACCCGCAGGTAGTCCCCCTCCCAGACCTTCACGAGCTTCTTGATCTGCTCGCCGGCGAGGATCTTCTCGTCGAGCACCTTCCTGGCGAGCGCCGGCAGCTCCGCGTCGCCCGCGAAGCGCAGCGCCACCAACTGGCGGGGCGTGAACTCGCCGATCCGGCCCTTGAGATCGGCCGGCAGCAGCCGCTCGAGGCGCAGCCGCATCTCCAGGCGGATGATGCGGTCCTGGTTCCCGCACGCGAATTCCCGCAGGTACCAGTACATCAGGATCAGCGCGACCGCCGTCAGCGCGTTGATGACAGCGCTCGGGGAGAAGTGACGGAAGATCACCACCACGCTCCACACGAGGTTCACGAGGAGGATAGCGGACGCCACGAAGTGGTATCCCACCACGTACCGGTGGTGGTTCGCGTAGGTCTGCGGGACTGTCTCTGCCATTGGCGGTGAAGCTCCGGGGCGCTCAGCTGCCCGCGCTAATGGTGATCTTGAATCCGTCGGGATCCACGACCCCGAAATCCCGCTCGCCCCAGGGTTGGGTCCGCGGGTCGTGCGCCAGCATGCCGCCGCGCGCCTTGATCAGCGCCGCGAGGCGATCGATGTCCTGGACGGTGCGTAAGTAGAGGCGGATCCCCTCGCCCTTGACCCGGTCGCGCCCCTTCTTCCAGTCGTCCTGCCCCAGGAAGACCTCGACCGATCCGGCGCGCATCTCGACCCCCATGAGGGTCCCCTCCACGCGCCACTCGTCCGACACCACGAAGCCCATGACGTCGCGGTACCACGCCAAGCTGCGCTGGAGGTCGTTCACCGTCAGGCCGACGCTCACGCTGCGCAGCCGCAGGGTCTCCGGATGCTTGCGCCGCACGCTCAGCGGCTTGCCCGCCGCCTTTGCCGCCGCGCGCTTCGCGCTCGCCTTCTTCGCTTGGGCCTTCTTCGCCGCAGCCGTCTTCCCGGCCGCCTTCTTCGCCGGCTGCTTGTTGGTCGCCATCGTCCACCCTCCAGAGCAGGGCTTGTCGGTCCTCAGCGTCCGTTGTCGCGGGTAGGGAGCGAAGGCTAGCGCGCCGCACCCGGATGCGCCACTTTGGCGCGAATCCCCAGGCCGGGCCTCGCCCGGAGGCGGGCGACGCCCCGAGGTCGCATGGTCGCCCGGCTGTGGGGTATATTATCCCGACCCTAATGCTCTGAATTGGTGTGCCGGACGCGCCCGGGGGCTGCCTGGGCGGGGCCGGCCTGCCATACGTCCCCGATTGGAGCTTGCGATGGCCATCCAGGTCCTTCCGACCGCAGCCGGCGCCGTGACGGATCCGTTCCCGATCAACGGGACGGACTACGTGGAGTTCTACTGCGGCAACGCTAAGCAGGCGAGCCACTACTACCGCACCGCGTTCGGGTTCCAGTTCGTGGGGTACCGGGGCCCGGAGACGGGGGTCCGCGACCGCGCGAGCTACCTCCTGGTGCAGGGGAAGGTGCGCTTCGTCCTGACCTCGGCGCTGGGCCCCGAGTCGCCGATCGCCCAGCACCAGCTCCAGCACGGCGACGGGGTGCGGGACCTCGCCCTCTGGGTGGATGACTGCCGGCAGGCGTTCGCCTACGCCACGGCGCACGGCGCCACCGCGGTGCACGCGCCCCAGGTGCAGAAGGACGCCGACGGCGAGGTGATCATCGCGGCCATCCGCACCTACGGCGACACCGTCCATTCCCTCGTGGAGCGGCGCAACTACCGCGGCCTCTTCCTGCCGGGGTTCCGCGCGGTGAAGCCGGTGTACCAGCCGGAGCCGGTGGGCCTCAAGTACGTGGACCACTGCGTCGGGAACGTCGAACTGGGGAAGATGGACGTGTGGGTGGAGTTCTACGAGCAGGCGATGGGCTTCCGGAATCTCGTTTCCTTCGACGACAAGGACATCTCCACCGAGTACTCGGCGCTGATGTCCAAGGTGATGGCGAACGGCAACGAGCGGATCAAGTTCCCGATCAACGAACCGGCGCCGGGGAAGAAGAAGTCGCAGGTGGACGAGTACCTCGAGTTCTACCGCGGGCCGGGCGTCCAGCACGTCGCCATCGCGACCGACGACATCGTGAAGACCGTCTCCGCGCTCCAGTCCCGCGGGGTGGAGTTCCTCAAGGTGCCCGCGTCGTACTACGACACCGTCCTCGACCGGGTGGGGAAGATCGACGAGGACCTGGCGCCGCTGCGCGACCTCGGCGTGCTGATCGACCGCGACGACGAAGGGTACCTGCTGCAGATCTTCAGCAAGCCGGTGGAGGACCGCCCGACGCTCTTCTACGAGATCATCCAGCGGAAAGGCGCGCGGAGCTTCGGGAAGGGGAACTTCAAGGCGCTGTTCGAGGCGCTCGAGCGCGAGCAGGACGCGCGCGGCAACCTGTAGGCGGACGCGATGCCCTTCTATCATTCGCTCGGCCAGATCCCGAGGAAGCGGCACACCGTCTTCCGGCGGCCCGACGGCGGTCTCTACGCCGAGGAGCTGATGGGCCACGAGGGGTTCGTCGGAGTCTCCTCGCTCCTCTACCATATCCATCCCCCGACGACGGTGAAGTCGGCGCGGAAGGTCCGCGCGGTTCACTGGGAGGCGGACGAGGACACCTCCCTCCGTCACCGGCACTTCCGGACAGCGCACGCTGCGAAAGGGGGGAGCGCGACACTGGATCGCATCCCGCTCCTCTTCAACAGCGACGTCGCGATGCTGTACGTGGAGCCCGACCGGAGCGACGAGCACTTCTACCGCGACTCGCAGGCGGACGAGTGCGTGTACGTCGTGGAGGGGAAGGGCGTCCTCGAGTCCTCCTTCGGCGACCTGCCGTTCGCGGGGGGCGATTACGTCGTCATCCACCGCAACATCACCCACCGCTGGCGCTTCGACCGCGGCGCGGGGGGGGGACCGGCGAAGCTCCTCGTGTTCGAGAGCCGAGGCCACATCCGCACCCCGAAGCGGTACCGCAACGAGTTCGGCCAGCTCCTCGAGGGGGCGCCGTACAGCGAGCGCGACTTCCGCGTGCCGCTGGCGCTGCACCCGAAGGACGAGAAGGGTGACTTCCCCATCCTGGTGAAGCAGTACGACGCCATCAACGAGCTGGTGCTCGACCACCACCCCTTCGATGTGGTCGGGTGGGACGGCTGCTTCTACCCCTGGATCTTCAACATCCGCGACTTCGAGCCGATCGTCGGGCGCATCCACCAGCCGCCGCCGGTGCACCAGACCTTCCAGGGCGACGGCTTCGTGATCTGCTCCTTCTGCCCGCGCCCCTTCGACTTCGATCCCGGCGCCGTACCCGCGCCGTACAATCACAGCAACGTGGATTCCGACGAGGTGCTCTTCTACGCCTCGAGCGAGTTCATGAGCCGCAAGGGGATCGAGTACGGCTCGATCACGCTCCACCCCGACGGGCTGCCCCACGGGCCGCACCCGGGGCGCGCGGAGGCGAGCATCGGCGCCAAGGCGACGAACGAGCTGGCGGTGATGATGGACTCGTTCCGCCCGCTCAAGGTGGCGAAGTCGGCGATGGAGTTCGAGGACCCCGAGTACCACCGGAGCTGGCTCGAGATCCAGCAGGCGCCGTTCCTCCCTCCCACCAGCTGAGCGCGGTGAGCGAAGCTGCGCAAGCGCGATGACCCTCGCCCCGTCTGCCGTGGCCGCCGCCGCGGCGCCCCTCTGGACGCCCTCTGCCGAGCGGCTGGCGCGTGCGAACCTCACCCGGTTCGTGGCGCGCTACAGGCCGGGCGCCAGCTACGACGAACTGTGGCGCTGGTCGGTGGAGGAGCCGGAGACGTTCTGGCCCGCGGTCTGGGAATTCTGCGGCGTGGTGTCCCAGGAGCGCTCGGGCGGCCCGCCGTGGGACGCCGTGCTCGAGGGGGGCGAGCGGATGGCGCCGCCCGACACGGCCCTCGGTCCGCGCTGGTTCCGGGGCGCGCAGCTGAACTTCGCCGAGAACCTGCTGCGCTTCGCCGAGGG
>JBEKGT010000075.1:0-8748 GCA_050012655.1 Gemmatimonadales bacterium
GCGGCTCACCGGTGGCCGGATCGATCTTCGGCGGGATGATGCCGCGGGGGCGCTCCACGATCGGCTGCTGCGCCGGCGCCTTCACCATCGCCGCGACCGGCGCGTTCGCCGGGTTGCTGGCGAGCGTGGCCTCGGCGGGCGCGGCCGCCGCCGGCGCGGCACCGAGGTCCCGGGGCGCGCGCGGGGCCGGTCCCACGACGAGCGCCAGCATCCCCGGGAGGATCACGATGAACGGCATCAGCATCTTCGGGAACGCGGCGATGAGGGGCGTCCGCCGCGCGGCGGACATCGAGTTGGCCGCCATCGCGCGCTGCACCACCAGGAAGTCGGTGCACCAGTAGCCGAAGGAGAGCACGAAGCCGAGGCCCATCACCAGCCCGAACCACTCCACGCCCACGGGGTTCTGCGAGGCGTGGCCCATGTACGTCCAGCTGTGCGTGTAGGCGCCCTCGCCGAAGCCGTTGGCGCTCGCCACCCACGTGAGCCGCTCTTTCAGCCCGCTCCAGCCCCCCACGTCCCGCAGGCCGAGGAAAGCCAGCGGCGCGAAGCCGAACACGATGAGGAAGAACTGGAGCACCTCGTTGTAGATCGCGCCCCCCAGCCCGCCCATGAACGTGTAGAAGAGGACGATGCCGGCGGCGATGAGGATCGAGGTGTCGAAGCTCCACCCCACCAGGAGGTTGAGGAGCTTCCCCATCGCGTAGAGGGAGATCCCGGAGGAGAAGACCGTCATCGTCGCGAAGGAGATGGCGTTGAAACCGCGGGTCTTCTCGTCGAAGCGGAGCTTCAGGTACTCGGGGACGGAACGCGCGCGAGAGCCGTAGTAGAAGGGCATCATCAGCACGCCGACGAAGACCATCGCCGGGATGGCGCCCACCCAGTAGAAGTGGCTGGTCGCGATGCCGTACTTCGCGCCCGACGCCCCCATCCCGATGACCTCCTGGGCGCCGAGGTTTGCGGAGATGAAGGCCAGCCCCGTGACCCACGCCGGGAGCGAGCGGCCGGAGAGGAAGAAGTCGGTGCCGGTGCGCACGTACCGCTTGAGCGCCACGCCGATGCCGAGGACGAAGGCGAAGTACACCAGCATCACGGCGTAGTCGATCCAGTGGAGCGACGTGAAGTGGGTCACGGGCGTCCTTTCCGGGTGGCCGGCTGTGAAGTTGTCCCCCCGCCGAGCGGATGGCAACCGGACTCGCCGGGCCGCGTGCGGGACGCTACTCCTGCACGGCCTCCCGCAGCCACGCGCGCACTCGGCTCATCACCGCGTCGGGTACCTCGTGGCCGCCGGGGAACTCGAAGGCGGTGACGGCGTACCCGCGCGAGGCGAAGAAGTCCCGCTGTCCGAGGAACGCCCGGCGGCTGACGTACGGGTCCTCGGTGCCCCGGGCCACGAAGACCCGCACGGAGCGGGCGGCGGCGACGTCCTGGGCGTGGACGATGGCCCCGGCGGTGTCGATCGGCGGCAGCCCGCCACTGATAGCCACGACCCCTGCCACGAGCGACGGGTTGCGGAGGGCGGTCAGGTACGCCAGCGACGCCCCCTGCGAGAAGCCGAGGACGAACACCTTCCCGATGCGGTAGTGCGAGCGCAGCGCCTCGACGAGAGCGACCACCGTGGCGACGACGTGCGCGTCGGACAGCTCCCAGTCGCGTCGGTCGGTGGTCGCCTCGAACCACGAGTACCCGCCGCCGGCCCCGGGGTATTCCCCCTGCGGCACGGCGACGAAGAACGACGCGGCGGCGAGCGATGCGAGCCGCGGGGCGAGCCCGAACGCCGTGCCGCCATTCCCGTGCAACGCCACCAGCAGCGGGTAGGTCCGGGAGCTGTCGTAGCCGGCGGGCGCCCTGAGGATGGCCTCGAGATACCGCGACGGGAAGATCTCGTCGGCGGTCGCCGTCCCCTGGTGTCCGGCGGACACGCACGACGTCAGCGGGAGGGACGCGAGGCACAGCACGAAGGCCCCGGCCCGCAGCCGGCTCAACGGGCGGCCGGGCCTGCGCGCGGTCAGGCCTTCTTCGGCTTGGGGCGGTGGCGGTTCTTCGGACGGCTCTTGCCGTGGCTCCCGCGCCAGCGCTTCCCCTTCTCCGTCTTCTTGTCACCCTTGCCCATCTGTCGTTCTCCCCGTGCGTCGAGCGGTGATGAGGGCCGCCGGCCCGGATGGGCGGCGGCGCGGACCCGCGAGAGATAGCAGAGGGGCGGGCGGAATGGCAACGGGGCAGCCCCTCACGCCTTCGGCAGCGGCACCTCGCTCATCAGCGCGAGGATGTTCTCATCGGGGTCGCGGAGGAAGCTGATCCACAGCTCGTAGGTGCCCATGGTGGCGGTGAGCTGGGGCTCGCGCTCGACGAGGGCGCCGCGGCCCTTGAGCGTGGCGAACGCAGCCAGGATGTCCTTCACCTGGTAGTAGACGATGGACGCGGGGTGGTCGAAGCGCGGCTCGCTGGCGGGGCCAAGCATCAGGCGGACGCCGCCGCAGTCGAAGAAGGCGAGGGTCGGACCAGCGCTGAAGAAGCGTTGCGGGGCTGCTGTGGGCGACGGAACCCGGCCGGGCCCGGTAGTGTCCGCGGGCAGTCCGGGCCCCAGCGCATCGAGCGCCTCGCGCCCGAAGAGCCGCCCCCGCAGCACCACCGCGCGGATGCTCCGGGTGTTCCGGATGTCCGCCAACGGATCGGCGTCGAGGAGCACGAGGTCGGCCACCTTCCCCGCCGCCACCGTGCCGAGCGTGTCCGTCGCGCCGAGGAATTCCGCGGGACCCAGCGTCGCCGCGCGGAGCGCCGCCGCGGGAGTGAGCCCCGCGCGCACCAGCTGCGCCAGCTCGTCGTGGAGGCTCGACCCCGGATACGTGTAGAGCGCCCCCGCGTCGGTGCCGGCGAGGAGGGACACGCTATCCTTCCACGCCGCCCCCGTCAGAGCGAGTTCCCCGAGGTAGCGGACCCGCTTCTCCCGCCAGTAGGCCGGCGGACGGTCTGCTTTCCCGGTGCGGATCCCCTCCCACGCGTTCCGCACCAGCTCCGGCATCGTGGCGACCCGCGGGTCGGCCGTCACGAGCGAATCATCGAGGAGCGCCTTCATCCGGAGGACGACGAGCGTCGGGACGAGCCAGACGCGGTGCGCGCGGAGGGAGTCGAGGATCCGCCCGCAGGCCGCGGCGGCGGCCGCCTTGCAGAGGGGCTCCACCTCGTCCCGCAGGTGCTCGATGCTCCGCTGCCCGCTGTCCGCCGCCTCCAGCGTCGTGACGTCGGCGGGGACATGACCCGCCACGGGGAGGTGGAGCCTCGCCGCCTCGCGCAGCGTCGCGAAGTACGCCGCGCGCGGCAAGAGGGTGTACACCTTGATGAAGTCGGCGCCGCTGTTCGCGAGGGAGTCCACCGCCGCGCGCGCCTGATCGGGAGTGCCCACGGCGATGGAGACCGAGGAATCCACCGGCTGCGGGCCGTCGAGGATCCTGCCCGCCGCCACGATGCGCGGGCCCACCAGCGTCCCCGCGAGCACCGCGAACCGCGCCGCCCGCATCACCTCGACCTTCCCCCCCATGTCCCGCACGCCCGTCACCCCCTCGGCCACGAAGCGCGGCAGGAAGGTGCGCGCCACCTCGGCGTCGAAGAGGGCGTGCACGTGCATGTCCCACAGGCCGGGGATGAGGAACCTCCCCCGGCCGTCCACCACCGTGGCGCCGGCGGGGACAACGACGCGAACCGTGTCGCCCGCCGCGACGATGCGCCCGCCACGCACGACCACTTTCTGGCCGGGCACGAGGCGGCCAGCCGCGACGTCCACGACGGTGAGGTGGGTGATGGCGATGGAGGGCTCCGGCGGCGCGGCCGGGGGCTTCGCCGCCGGCCGGCCGCACGCGCAGAGGAGGACCGCCACTGCGAAGGCGAGGGTGGCGCTTCTCACCGCTGACCGGACACCGGGGACCGCACACCCTGCGCCGCTCACCGCGCGCCACCAGCGATACTCGCCGCCCACGCGCGCATCTCCGCCGACTCGACAACTCGCCGGCCCGGCGCGTCCTCCTTCGCCAGGCGCACCAGCGCCGCCGCGACGTCGCGGGCGCGGATCGCCGCGTACTTCCCCGGCATCAGGAAGGCGAACCGCTGCGCGATGCTCTCGCCCAAGCGGAACTCCCGCCGGTCCCCGAGGAGGAGCGAAGGACGCACGATCGAGAGGCTGCGGAATGGGAGCGAGGAGAGCGCATCCTCCAACTCGCCCTTCACCCGATTGTAGAACACGCGGGAGCGCGCGTCGGCGCCGAGGGCACTCACCAGGAGGAAGTGCCGGACGCCGCGCTCCGCGCCGAGCTTCGCCAGCGCGAACGGGATCCCGAAGTCCACCGCGCGGAACCGTTCCGTCGAGCCCGCCTTTGAGATGGTGGTGCCGAGGCAGCAGATGAGCTGATCCGCCGTGAAGAGATCGGCGTGCGCCTCGAGGCGCTCGAAGTCCACGACGTGCGCGGCGAGCTTCGGCGAGGCACCCACCCCTTCAAGGGGGCGGCGCGCCAGCACCACGACGCGATCGAACACCGGATCGGCGAGAAGGAGCGTGAGGCACTCGGCACCGACGAGGCCCGTCGCCCCCACGAGCACCACGGACCGCTTATTGCTGGTCACGGCTCCCCGCTGGCGGCAGCAGGCTGACGGCTGATGGCCACCTCTACGGCCGGAGGCGCGGAATGCTCGGCAGGCGAAGGCCGGGCACCACCTGCCCGAGGTTCTGGAGGCGACTCTCCAGTTGCGTCTGCACGTCCTGCAGCTGCTGCTGCGCGCCAAGGCGGGTCTGGAGGTCGTTCTTGGATCGCAGTGACCTTCGCGCGGGCGGCGGCCACCTGCTGGCCCACGAGCGAATCCACCCGTGCGCGGGCCTTCGCTTGCACCTTCGCGACCTCGGCGCCGACCTCGCGCTGGAGCGCCGACGAGACGCCGGACCCCACGTTGCATGTCACGTCGAGCCGTGGGGCGGCCGGCCGCCCGGAGAAGCGGATCTGGAGGTCGAGGTCCCTCACCGAGGAGACGGCCCGCCACACGAGCGCCTCGCCCCACGCCTTGCTGCCAAGGGAGGCGGAGGCGGCGGCCGCGGTGTCATCGGTCGTGCGGACCCACCGCACGCCCGGGGCGGTGATGTGCAGCAGGCCGGCCACGCGGAGCTGCCGCGGCCCCGTCGCCGCGGCGGTGCGCTGGGCCGCGAAGCGGAGCGGGCCGCCGTATACCGCTGGCTCTGTCGTGACCCCCTCGACCCACGCCCCGTACGCGCCCGCCGCCGCGAAGACGAGGAGGTTGTGCACATTGACGAGCGGCGTGAGGCCGAGGACGCCGCCGAGGGCAATGCCCGCCGCGATCTGCCGGGGGGTGCCTTCCGAGTTCAGCGTGCTGATCAGCGACTGCAGGAGCTTGAGGAGGAACACGAGGAGAGCCTACTCCACGCCAGAGGAGGTGTCAAACCGCTCCGGGGTATGTCGAGACGCGGCAGCGTTATCGCGAGCGCGCCAGTCGTGATTCCGGTTTGCGGGGCGCAGGGCATTCGCCTACTCTCGTGCTCGCGCGCACCCCCGAAGCCCTCGGAATCGCCCTGGAGGCCGCCGTGATCCGACGCATCACCCTGCTCGCCGCCGTGGCGCTCGCCGCGCTGGCGAACGCCGCTCCCGCCCAGATCCTGTACGGCACCTGGGGATCAGGCCCCAACGACGTCTGGATCGTCGGCTCGAACATGATCACGATCCACTGGGACGGGCAGCAGCTCACGCAGGTCCGGTTCGGGGCACCCACCGACAGCATCAACATCGATCACGCGCTCTACGCCGTGTGGGGCGCCGGACCGAACGACGTCTTCGCCGTCGGAGAGTACGGCGCGGCGAAGCGCTGGAACGGGACGGCGTGGACGGCCCTTCCGGCGGTCCCGATCAACTGGTACAGCGTGGAACTCAGGGGGGTCACGGGGCGGAGCGCCTCCGACGTGTGGGCCATCGGGCACCAGCCGATGCAGGGCGGGCGGGACGTCCTCCTGCACTTCGACGGGCGGGCGTGGACCGCCCACCCGTTCCCGTTCGAGGTGTCCCTCTATTCCATCGCGGTGACGCCGACGGAGGTGCTGGTGGCCGGACACGCCCACCGGGCGGGCACGCCGCGGACCGCTCCCAGGGCCGGTCTGCTCGGCCACTGGGCCGGCGAGCGGTGGCGGTTCCAGGGCTACGACGGGTCGACCGTGAACGACCACACCATCGGCGACCTGCCCCTCTACGCGGTGAAGGTGCACGGCTCCACGGTCGTCGTGGCCGGCCAGCGGCTCGACTCGCAGTGGACGGTGCTCCGCTCCGAAGCCGGCGGACCGTGGACGGACCTCGGTGCGCCCGCCATCCCGCAGCGGCCGATCAGCTACCAGGGGAACGGAGTGATGCCGGGGGGGAGGGCGTTCGCGTCGGCGTCCCTCACGATGGCAGGGGACGGCGCGCTCGTCGCCGCCTTCCCTGGCGGCTACGCGCGCTTCGTCAACGGGCAGTGGACGATGGTGACGGCGGAGACGGTGCCGCCGCCGCCCGCGGGCGTCACGCGGCTGGTGCAGATCGCCGCGTTCCACTACGCGGACGGGCCGGCCATCTGGGCCCCGAGCGGCTACGACTTCTGGATCGCGGGCCAGAGTTCGAAGATCACGCACGTGACCGGCGCGCAGGTCCAGTTCGTCTCCTTCTTCGAGTGCCTCACACCGAGCTTCTCCAGCTGGACCCGGGACGACCCGGCGTGCCGGGCACTGCGCCAAGGGCCGGTGACCGTCGTTGGCGGCGCCGCGGTCGTGCCGCAGGCCGCTCCGACCACCAAGCCCGCGCCGCAAGCCGCGCCGGCGCCGGCCAAGCCGCCGGAGGCGCGGGCGCGGTAGCTCGGGGCTCCGCATCCCGCCAATGCGAACGGGCGGCTCACTCGGCCGCCCGCCTCGCTCCCGTCCTGCCCGTTGAGTCCCTTCGGTTCACCGCTCCACGATCGCCGCCCGCCGATGCGCCGCTCTGATGAGCCGAGCGCGCCAGACGCTCTTCACGTCGTGCGTCCAGACGGGGAGGACGAGGGAGATGGCGAGCCCTTCGGCGTCGGCGACGATTCCCAGGACGAGGGCGAGTGGCACCAGGGGCGTGGCGCTCCCGAACCCGAACAGCGCCACGAGCGCCGCGAAGAGCGAGAGCCCCCACGCCTTCGCGCTCCACGCGTGGTACGCCGCCTCCCGCCGGAACTTCGCGAAGTCGAAGGCGTAGCGGGCGATCTCCAGCGCCACGATGGCGAGCGCCATCCACACCCATGGCCGGAGCAGGTCGGCGTGGAGGAGCCACGCGCCCCACGCCGCGCACAGGAAGAAGACGGTGTCTGTCGCGCTGTCGAAGCGGCGCACCGCCGGCGTGTCCACCCCCCACCGCCGCGCCAAGACGCCGTCGAAGTAGTCTGAAGCGAATGCCGCGAGGCAGACGATGCCTGCGGGCACCCCGGCGGTCCCGCGGTAGGCCATCAGCACCAAGACGGGGCCGAGCACCAGGCGGAGGCCCGTCAGGGCGAGGACGAGCGCGAGGCCCATCAACCCTCGGCGCCCGTGCCGGACCGTCGCCGCGCCGCGGTCCCGCGCGACCCGGACCGCCGGAATGCCGGAGCCGAACGCGGCGCCGCCGTCACCCCGCCGGCTTCGCCACCCTGATGCGCGCGTCCAGCGCCACCGCCCCCAGCCCTTCGGCGAGCGCGCGGAGCGGGTTGATCTCCGCCTCGGCGATCTCGGGGAAATCGGCCACCAGCCGCGAGAAGCCGACCAGGGCGTCCACCACGGCGCCCCGGTCGGCGGGGGGCAGGTCGCGGAAGCCGCGCAGCCGCCGGCCCGCCCACGTGCGCTCGAGCATTTCCTCCGCCTCGGCGCGCGGGAGCGGCGCCAGGCCGAACGCCACGTCCTTCAGCCCCTCCACCTCGACACCGCCGGAGCCGAACATCACCTGCGCGCCGAACTGCGGGTCGCGGACCGCGCCGGCGATCACCTCCTGGCCCTTGGGCAGCATCGGCTGAAGGTGCACGCCGAGGATCCGCGCGTCGGGACGCGCGGCCCGGGCTCGCGCTGTCACCGCGTCGAACGCCGCCGCTACCGCGTCGGTGGTCCTGAGGTCGAGCACCACGCCGCCCACGTCCGTCTTATGGGTGATGTCGGGGGAGGCGACCTTCATCACCACCGGGAAGCCCATCATCCGCGCCAGTTCGGCCGCCTGCGCCGCGCTCCCCGCCGCCTGGAGCTTCGGGACGCAGATGCCGTACGCCTCGAGGAGTCTCGTGGCGTCCTCCGGCGAGAGCCAGCCGCCTCCGCTCTCGAGTGCGCGTTCGAGCACCGCCCAGGCCGCCTCGCTGCGGGATCTGCCCATCGTGCCTTCCTCCTGCGGGACCTGCGCCAGCCATTCGGCGCGCCGCACCAGCGCGGCCAGCGCCGACGCCGCCTGTTCCGGGAACCGGTAGTCGGGGACGCGCGCCTCGGCGAGGAGCGCGGCGCCCTTCGCCACGAGGTGCGCGCCGAGCAGCCCGACGAGGACCGGCTTCGCCGTCCCCTTCGCCACCGGGATGACCGCCTCGGCGATCGCCTCCGGCGTGTAGAGCGGGGGCGGCGGGCTCAGGACGATGACGCCGTGCACGCCGGGGTCGGCGAGGAGGAGCCGGAGCGCCTCCGCGTAGAGCTTGGGCGAGGCCGCGGCGAGCATGTCCACCGGGTTCGCGACGCTCGCGGCGGCGGGGAGAATCGCGCGCAGC
>JBEKGT010000076.1:0-8693 GCA_050012655.1 Gemmatimonadales bacterium
ACCGTCGCCGACGGCGGCATCGGGATCGCCCCCGACGACCTCCCCCACATCTTCGACGCGTTCTACACCGCCCAGCCGGGCGCGGCGGGCGAGCGCGGCTCGGGCCTCGGCCTGGCCGTGAGCTGCCGCATCGTCGAGGCACACGGCGGGGCAATCGCCGTCCAGAGCACCCCAGGAACGGGGAGCACGTTCGTGATCACGCTGCCGGCCCTCGGCGAGGGCGGTCCCGGCGCCTCCGGCCGGGACGCCGCGCCCCCGGCCGCACCAGAGAAGGAAGGTCGCAGATGAGTGATCGCAAGAGACTGATGATCATCGACGACGACCCCGACTTCGTCGCGGGGATCCGTTCCATCTTGGACGGCGCCGGCTACGATACCGAGGTGGCATACAACCCCAAGGACGGGTTCGCCGCGCTGAAGGCTCGGCCGCACAACCTGCTGCTCCTCGACATCATGATGGGGCGGGGCGCCGAGGGTGTGATGATGGCGCGCAAGATCCGCAAGGACCCGGCGCTCAAGGACCTCCCGGTCCTCATCATCACGGGGATCCGTGAGCAGATCGCCTTCATGTTCCCGGGCCAGGCGGTACACCCGAACTTCGTCCCGCTCAACGAGCTGATCGAGAAGCCGGTGGAGCCCGACCTCCTCCTGGAGCGCGTTGGCGCGCTCCTCAGGGCGGCCGAGGCGGCCCGCACGCCGAAGGTGCGCTGATGCAGACGGCCACCTATCGCACGCCCTCGTTCGCCGACGAGATCTCGAACGAGATGTACGCGACCGGCACCCGCGGACTGAACTGCTGCATCCAGTGCGCCACCTGCTCGGCGGTGTGCCCCGCGGTGGCGTTCATGGATCACACGCCGCGGCGGCTCATCGGGATGATCAACGCGGGCATGCGGGACGCGGTGCTGGACAGCAACACCTACTGGACCTGCGCCTCCTGCTACGCCTGCTCGGACCAGTGCCCGAAGGGCATCAAGCCGTCGGAGCTGATGTACGTGCTCAAGCGGTATTCCGTCTGGAAGAACCGCTATCGGAGCGACCTGGTCGGCCCGGAATTCTCCCGGCTCTTCGTGCGGACCATCATGCGGACCGGGAAGTCGTACGAGCCGGGCTACGCGCCCGCGTTCATCTTCGAGGGCGGCGTCCAGGGGATGTTCCGCGAGATGCAGTTCGGGATGAAGCTCCTGGCCAAGGGCCGCATCCCGCTGCTCCCCTCGCGGATCAAGCGGGTGGACAACTTCCGCCGCATGCTGAGCCGGATCGTGCCATTGGAAGGGATCGAATGAAACGGTACGCCTACTTCCCGGGGTGCTCGGCCGAGACGGTCTCCGCGAGCTACCACCTCTCGGCGGTCGAGACGGGGGCGAAGCTCGGCGTCGAGTTCCAGGAGATCGAGGACTGGAACTGCTGCGGCGCCACCCCGTACACGAATATCGACGAGCTGCTCGCCCAGTCGCTGTGCGCCCGGAACCTCGCCATCGCCGAGCGCGACAAGCTGGACGTGGTGGCCCCGTGCAGCGCCTGCTTCAAGAACCTCTACCACACCAACGAGCACCTGAAGACCGACGTCGACCTCGCGGAGCACATGAACTTCGCGCTGGAGGCGGACGACCTGCACTACGGCGGTTCCCTCGAGGTGCACCACCTGATCCACGTCTTCGTGCGGGACGTGGGGTTCGACGCGATCCGAAAGAAGGTGACGCACCCCCTCAAGGGGATCCGGGTGGCGCCGTATTACGGATGCCAGCTGGTCCGTCCCGACCGCCACGACGGCTTCGACGCCGCGGGCCCCCGGTACTTCGAGGACCTGCTGTCCGCGATCGGCGCCGAGCCGGTGGCGTATCCGTATCGGCTGCGGTGCTGCGGGGCCTCGCTGATGATCGCGAACCGGCGCGCCGCCCTCACGATGGTGGCGGACCTGCTGCGGAGTGCGGTCCAAGCCAAGGCGGACGTGATCGCCACCACCTGCCCCCTCTGCCAATTGAACCTCGAGGCGTACCAGGGGGACGTGAACCGGGAGTTCGGCACCGAGTACCGGATCCCGGTGGTCTACTTCACGCAGTTGATGGGCCTGGCGATGGGGATTGCCAAGAAGAAGCTGGGGATCGGCACGGAGCTGATCCCCCCGACGAAGGTGCTGGAGTGTGTCGCGCGCAAGCCGGCCGCGGCCGAGGCCTCCAAGACAGCGAAGGCGAGCCAATCATGACGACCCAGACCGAGCCCGCCCCCCGCGCGGGGCGGAAGATCAGCATCGATCCCGTCACGCGCCTCGAGGGGCACGGGAAGATCGAGATCTTTCTCGACGGCCGCGGGGACGTCGACCGTGCCTACCTCCAGATCCCCGAGCTGCGGGGCTTCGAGGAGTTCGCGAAGGGGCGCCTCGCCGAAGACATGCCGCAGATCACGTCCCGGATCTGCGGGGTGTGCCCCACCGCGCACCACATGGCCGCGACCAAGGCCCTCGACGACCTGTACAAGGTGACGCCCCCGCCGGCGGCCCGGCGGATCCGCGAGCTGATCTACGCGAGCTTCGTCGCCGAGGACCACGCGCTGCACTTCTACGTGCTGGGCGGGCCCGACTTCGTCGTCGGCCCCACGGCGCCCGCCGCGGAGCGGAACATCCTCGGCGTGATCGCGAAGGTCGGCGTCGAGGTCGGCACGCGGGTCATCGCGATGCGCCGGCGCATCCGGTCCATCATCGAGCTGGCCGGCGGCAAGGCGATCCACCCGGTCTTCGGGCTCCCCGGCGGCGTCGCCAAGCGCATCCACCCCGAGGCGCAGGCCGAGATCCGGGCCATCGCCGCCGACGCCGTGGAGTTCGCGAAGTTCACGCTGCAGGTGTTCGACGACCTCGTCCTCAAGAACCCCGCGTACGTGGACCTGATCCTCTCCGACGCGTTCACGCACCGGACCCACTACATGGGGATGGTGGACGCCGATCGGCGGGTGAACTTCTACGACGGCCAGGTGCGGGTGGTCTCCCCCGAGGGCAAGGAGGTGGTCACCTTCGCGGCGCCGCAGTACCGGGACCACATCGCCGAGCACGTCGAGCCGTGGAGCTACCAGAAGTTCTGCTACCTCAAGCAGGTGGGGTGGAAGGGCTTCACCGACGGCGCGGAGAGCGGCATCTACTCCGTGGCGCCGCTCGCCCGGCTCAACGCGGCCGACGGGATGGCCACGCCCCTCGCGCAGCAGGCGTACGAGAAATACTTCGCGACGCTTGGCGGGAAGCCGGTGCACCACACCCTCGCCAACCACTGGGCGCGGGTGGTGGAGATGCTCTACGCCGCGGAGCGGATGAAGGAGCTGGCCGACGACCCGGAGCTCTGCGACCCCAACGTGCGGACCCTCCCCACGGCGGTCCCGACCGAGGGCGTGGGGATCGTGGAGGCGCCCCGCGGGACGCTCATCCACCACTACCAGACCGACGAGCGGGGCGTCGTCCAGAAGGCCAACCTCATCGTGGCGACGCAGGGCAACGCGGCGCGCATCGCGATGAGCGTGGACAAGGCCGCGAAGAGCCTCCTCTCCGGCAAGGAGGTCTCGGAGGGTCTCCTCAACATGGTCGAGATGGCGTTCCGCGCCTACGATCCGTGCTTCGGCTGCGCGACCCACGCCCTCCCCGGCGAGATGCCCCTCGAGGTGCGACTGCGGTCCCTCGACGGCACGGTCCTCAAGACGGTGCGGCGGGGGTAGGCGGGACGTGTCGCCAGCCCCGGCGCCCCCGCGCACCGTCGTCGTCGGGCTGGGCAACCCCCTCCTGACCGACGACGGCGTAGGCATCTTCGCGGCGCGGGAGTTGGCCGGGCGGCTGGCCGGGGCCGGCAGCGTCACCGTGGCCGAGAGTTCCTGGGGAGGGATGCGCTTCCTGGACCTCCTCGCCGGCTTCGAGAAGGCCATCATCATCGACGCCATCCAGTGGAGCCACGGGCCCCCCGGGACGGTCTACCGGCTCCCACCGGACGAGGCCGTCCCCACCGTGCGCGCCGTCTCCTTCCACGACATCAGCCTCGGCACGGCGCTTGCACTGGGAAAGAAGCTGGGGATCCCGCTCCCCACCGAGCTCGTCTTCCTCGCGGTCGAGGCGGGCGACGTCCTCACGGTGGCGGAAGGGTGCTCCCCGGAGGTAGCATGCGCGCTCCCCGAGGTGGCCCGCCTGGCGATGGACCAGCTGGCCGCCTGGGGCGCCCTGCCGGAGGCCGGATGCACGAACTCGGGATCGCCGGGTACCTTATAGAGGTCGCCGAACAACATCTGCAGCGCGTCCCGCACGGCCCCGTGCGGCGGCTCGTCGTGCGGATCGGCGAGATGGCCGGCGTCAACCCCGACTCCCTCGACTTCGCCTTCGAGTGCCTCAGCAAGGGCACCGGCGTGGACGGGGCGCGGCTCGAGGTGGAGCGCGTCCCCCTCGCGGTGGAGTGCGACGCCTGCGGGCGCCGCACCCCGGTGGCCGACTACGTCTTCCGCTGCGCGGCGTGCGGCGCGGAAACGGTGCGTATCGCGACGGGGCGGGAGATGGAGTTCGTGTCGATCGACGCCGACGACCCGGAGGAGGCGAGCGGTGCACCTGATTGACGTCCAGACGGGCCTCTTGGCCGACAACGACCTGGTCGCGGCGGAGAACCGCGCGATGCTCGCGAAGCGCGGCATCTACGCGGTGAACGTGATGAGCGCGCCCGGGGCGGGGAAGACCTCCCTCCTGGAGCGGCTCCTCCCGCTCCTGGCGGCGCGCTGGCGGGTGGCGGTCATCGAGGGGGACATCGTCGGCAGCGCCGATGCGGAGCGGCTGGCGAAGCTGGGCCTCCCCGTGGAGCAGATCAACACCGGCGGCGCCTGCCACCTCGACGCACGGATGGTGCACCACGGCGTGCACGACGTGGTGCACGGGCCGTCGGACGTGCTGGTGTTCGAGAACGTAGGGAACCTGGTCTGCCCCGCTGAATTCGACCTCGGCGAGGACGACGCGGTGATGCTCCTCTCCGTCACCGAGGGGCACGACAAGCCGAAGAAGTACCCGCTCATGTTCCGCCGCGCGGGGCTGCTGGTGCTGAACAAGGTGGACCTCCTCGCCATGACGGACTTCGACGTCGACGTGGCGGTCGCCGCCGCGCGCGACGTCCACCCGGGCATCGAGGTCATCCGGACGTCGTGCCGCACCGGCGAGGGGATCGCCGACGTGGCCGCATGGGTCGAGCGCCGCATCGCGGCGAAGCGCGGCCGGACGGCGCCGCCGCCTCCTCCGGCTCCGAAGGCGGGGTGAGTCCGGTGGTCGTCCTCCCCGGCGTGTCCGCCGCGCGGGTCGTCGTGCGCGGGGCGGTGCAGGGGACGGGGTTCCGGCCCTTCGTCTACCGGCTGGCGCGCGCGCTGGATCTGACGGGTACCATCCGCAACACCCCCTTCGGCGTGCTGATCCACGTCGAGGGCGATCCGGTGGCCATCGAGGCCTTCCGCCGCCGGCTCCCCGGCGAAGCCCCGCCCGCCGCCATGCTGCGCAGCATCGAGGTCGAGGCCGCGGACGTCCTCGGCGAGGCCGCCTTCGCCATCGCCGACAGCGACACCGCGGGCGAGCTGAGCGTGGCCGTGCTCCCCGACCTCGCGACCTGCCCCGACTGCGTCCGCGAGGTCTTCGACCCCGCCGACCGCCGGTACCACTACCCGTTCCTCAACTGCACGGCGTGCGGGCCGCGGCTCTCCATCATCGAGGGCCTTCCCTACGACCGGCCGAGCACGGCGATGAAGGGCTTCGCCCTCTGCTCCGACTGCCGCCGCGAGTACGAGGACGTCGGCGACCGGCGCTTCCACGCTCAGCCGGTGGCGTGCCCGGCGTGCGGGCCGCGCCTCGCGTGGGCGGATCCCGGCGCACCCCCCCCCGCGGCCGTGGGCGAGCCCCTCGAGCTGGCGGCGCTCGCGCTCGAGGCCGGCCGCATCGTGGCTCTCAAAGGGCTCGGCGGCTACCAACTGCTGGTGGACGCCCGGAGCGAGCCCGCGGTGGCGCGCCTCCGCGCGCGGAAGGGCCGCGAGGAGAAGCCGTTCGCGGTGATGTTCCCGACGCTCGACGCCGTCCGCGCCGCGGCGCGGCTCTCCGACGCCGAGGCCGTGTGGCTCACGTCGGCGGCCGCGCCGATCCTCCTCCTCGAGATGGTGGCACGCGGCGTCGTGGCGGACCAGGTCGCGCCCGGTCTCCGTACCGTCGGCGCGATGCTGCCGTACTCACCGGTGCACCACCTCCTCATGGCGCGGCTCGGCTTCCCGGTCGTCTGCACCAGCGGGAACTTCTCGGAAGAGCCGATGGCCATCGAGGCGGCGGAGGCGGAGCAGCGACTCGGGTCCATCGCCGACGTGTTCCTCCACCACGACCGCCCCATCGTGCGCCCCGTAGACGATTCGGTCGCCCGCACCGTGGACGGGCGCCTCCTGGTGACGCGGCGCGCCCGCGGCTTCGCGCCGCTCCCGATCCCCGTGAGCGTCCGCCTGCCGGGCGTGCGGGCGTACGGCGCGCACCTCAAGAACGCTGTGGCGTGGGCTGGGGGCGGCCAGATCGTCGTCACACAGCACATCGGGGACCTTGACCACCCCCTCTCCCTCGCCGCGCAGGTGCGGGCCATCGCCGACTACGAGCGGCTCTACCGGCTCCAGCCCGTGGCCGTCGCGTGCGACCTGCACCCCGACTACGCCACCACGCGCCTCGCGGAGGCGAGCGGTTTCCCCGTGATCCGGGTGCAGCACCACCACGCCCACGTCGCGGCGCTCCTCGCCGAGCACGACGCGGACGGCGAGATCCTCGGCGTGACCTGGGACGGGACCGGCTTCGGGCCTGACGGGACGGTCTGGGGGGGCGAGTTCCTCCGGGCGACCCGCACCGGCTACCGCCGCGTGGCGCGGCTCCTCCCCTTCACGCTCCCCGGCGGCGAGGCGGCGGCGCGCCAGCCATGGCGCTCGGCCGTGGGCGCGCTCTACGCCGTTGCGGGGCTGGGCCTCTGGGAGCTGGACGTCCCGCCGGTCCGACGCGCGGCACAGTGGGGCGATGTCCTCAACGCGCTGCTGCGCGCGCCGGCCACGGTCCGCACCTCCAGCGTGGGGCGCCTGGTGGACGCCGTCTCCGCCATCCTGGGCCTGCGTCAGGAGTCCACCTACGAGGCGCACGCGGCCATGCTGCTGGAGCACGCCGTCGCTCCCACGACCGAGGCGTACCCCTTCTCGCTGCTCGAACGCGAGACGGACGGCCCCGACGCGCCGTCGCTGGAGGTCGACTGGCGGCCTTCCCTCACGGCCGTCCTCGCCGACGTCCGCTCGGGCGTCACGCCGAGCATTGTGGCGGGCCGGTTCCACCGCACCCTTGCCCGGATGGCGGCCTCCGTGGCAGAATGGGCGGGTATCCCGCGCGTCGGCCTCACTGGCGGCTGCTTCCAGAACGCCGTCCTGACGCAGTTCACTTCCGATGAGCTGCGGCGCCGGCGCTTTGACGTCCTGACGCATTCGCTCGTGCCGCCGAACGATGGCGGCCTCGCGGTCGGCCAGGCCCTGGTCGCCGCCAGCAGACTCCTCGCAGAAAGGACCTGACCGCCGTGTGCCTCGGCATTCCCGGCGAGATCCTAGAGACCCACGCCGGCGACCTCGGCCTGCGGATGGGCACCGTGCGGTTCGGCGGGGCCGAGCGGGAGGTGTGCCTCGCCTACGTGCCCGAGGCCGAGGTCGGCGACTACGTCATCGTCCACGTCGGCGTCGCCATCAGCAGGGTGAGCGAGGAAGAGGCGAACGAGGTGTTCGGCTACCTCGAGCAGATCCAAGCCCTGGCCGACCTCGAGGACGCGGCGGCAGCGGCCGATCTCCCGCCCCCCAGCCGGCCGGCGTGAAGTACCTCGAGGAGTACCGTGACGGCGCGGCAGCGCAGGAGTACCTCGCCGCCATCCGCAAGCTGGTCACCCGCCCCTGGACACTGATGGAGGTCTGCGGTGGGCAGACGCACAGCATCGTGCGGTACGGCCTCGACGAGCTGCTCCCCTCCGAGATCACGCTGATCCACGGGCCGGGGTGCCCGGTCTGCGTCACCCCGATCCATCTCATCGACCGCGCGCTCGCCATCGCGATGACGCCGGGGGTGATCTTCGCCTCCTTCGGCGACATGCTGCGGGTGCCGGGCTCCTCGACCGACCTCCTGCGCGCGCGCGCAGCCGGCGCCGACGTGCGCATCGTGTACTCGCCCCTCGACGCCGTCGCCATCGCGGAGGCGGAGCCGTCGAAGCAGGTGGTGTTCTTCGCCGTCGGCTTCGAGACGACCGCCCCCGCCAATGCGATGGCGGTGCTGATGGCGAGCCGGAAGCAGCTCGAGAATTTCTCGATCCTGGTGGCGCAGGTGCGCGTGCCGCCGGCGCTCGAGGCGCTCCTCACTTCGCCCTTCTGCAAGGTGCAGGGGTTCCTCGCCGCGGGGCACGTCTGCACCGTGATGGGCACGGGCGAGTACCACGCGGTGGCCGCGAAGTACCGGGTGCCGATCGTGGTGACGGGGTTCGAGCCGGTGGACATCCTCCACGGCGTAGCGATGGTGGTGCGCCAGCTGGAGGAGGGGCGGCACGAGGTGGAGATCGCGTACGGGCGCTCGGTGCGCCCGGAGGGGAACGTCCCGGCCCAGCGCGCGATGGAGGAGGTCTTCGAGGTCGTGGCCCGCACCTGGCGGGGCCTCGGCGAGATCCCCGC